>CALBAF010000042.1 GCA_937926415.1 uncultured Actinomyces sp. | reverse complement strand
CCCGGCCAATCAGCCGGGCGCCCGCCCTTCCCACCAACCGCCGCGAGGGCGGTAGCCTCACTTGATGAAGCCGAGCGCCTTGACGGCGTCGTACTCTTCCTGCAGGGCCTTGATGTTGTGGTCGATTCCGGCGCGGGTCGCGTCGGAGATCTCGAGGCCGTCGACGACCTGCCACTCGCCACCGTCGGAGGTGACGGGGAAGCCGAAGTTCAGGCCGGCGGGGACGCCGTAGTGCGTGCCATCGGACATGACACCGGCGGTGACCCACTCGCCCTCGGGGGTGCCGTGGATCCAGGAGTACATGTGATCGATCGCAGCGTTTGCAGCGGAGGCGGCCGAGGAGGCGCCACGCGCCTCGATGATGGCGGCGCCACGCTTGGCGACGGTGGGACGGTAGTAGCTGGACAGCCACTCTTCGTCCACGAGCTCGGTCGCGGGCTTGCCGGCGACGGTCGCGTAGGAGACGTCCGGGTACTGGTCGGCCGAGTGGTTACCCCACACGACGACGTCCTTGATGTCGGCGTTCGCAGCGCCGGTCTTGTGGGCGAGCTGCGCGACCGCACGGTTGTGGTCGAGGCGCATCATCGCGGTGAAGCGCGACGCCGGGACGTCCGGCGCAGCGTTCTGCGCGATGGTGGCGTTGGTGTTCGCGGGGTTGCCCACGACGAGGACGCGCACGTCGTCGGCGGCGCCGTCGTTGATGGCCTTGCCCTGGGGGCCGAAGATGCCCGCGTTGGCCTCGAGCAGGTCGGCACGCTCCATGCCGGCGCGGCGCGGCATGGCGCCCACCAGGTAAGCAACGTTGGTGCCCTGGAACGCACGGTTCACGTCGTCGAAGATCTCAACGCCGGCCAGGGTCGGGAACGCACAGTCGTCGAGTTCCATCGCGGTGCCCTCGGCAGCCTTCACGGCCTGCGGGATCTCCAGCAGGTGCAGCTTGACGGGCACGTCCGGGCCGAACAGCTGGCCGGAAGCAATGCGGAACAGGAGGGCGTAGCCGATGTTGCCGGCTGCGCCAGTGACGGTGACGATACGAGGTTCTGCCATGATGTGGCGCTCCTTTACAGTTCCTGTGGGCGTGTGCCCTTCAGTCGCGGTGTTCCCCGCGCTCTGTCTTCTAGGATACGTCGTCCGTCACACTCAGACCCGGGCACCCAGTCCCAAGACAACCCACCCAGACAGTGATCTGCGACATACCAAAGGGGTGGAGGTCTCCACCGCAGGCCCCATCGGCACGTACAGTAGGAGCATGTCCGACAACCGTCCCCTCCCCTCCCCCAGCGCCGGATCTGCGCGAGAATCGGCCCCCGCCTCGCCCCACGTCGACGAGGCCGTGGCAGACTCCCACGATCACGTGCACTCCCCGGGCACCGGGCACGGCGCGCACTCGCACGATCACTCCCATTCGTCGGCGTCGACGGCGCGCCTGGGATGGGCGCTCGCGGTCACGGGTGCCATCGTTGTCGCCGAGCTGG
>CALBAF010000041.1 GCA_937926415.1 uncultured Actinomyces sp. | reverse complement strand
CCCGTCGCGGGCGAGGCGGACGTGCGCTCGTACTGCCGCGGCGTGGTCGCGGCGATGGTACGCATGGACCTGACCCGCAAGCTCGGCGAGGCCCGTGCGGCCCTGTCGCGCCTGAGCGAGGACGACCCCACCTACTCCGAGACGTTCCGGGAGCTCATGCGCCTGGAGCAACGCCGGCAAAACTACACCGAAAGGGACTAACCGATGGCTGAAGTTGAGAGCTTTACCCTGGACCACACCGCAGTGAAGGCGCCCTACGTGCGCCTCATCAACGTGGAGGCCGGCCCGAAGGGCGACCAGATTTCGAACTTCGACGTGCGCCTCCTCCAGCCTAACGCCGGGGAGATCCCGACCTCGGGCCTGCACACGATCGAGCACCTGCTGGCCTCCCTGCTGCGCGACCGCATCGACGGTGTCATCGACTGCTCGCCGTTCGGCTGCCGCACGGGCTTCCACCTCATCATGT
Organism: uncultured Actinomyces sp.; assembly: GCA_937926415.1. GTDB lineage: Bacteria > Actinomycetota > Actinomycetes > Actinomycetales > Actinomycetaceae > Pauljensenia. Next base: position 540 of record CALBAF010000041.1, on the reverse strand, counting down.
GGGGCACCCCCTCGGTGCGTGAGGTGACCGAGGCGCTGGCCTCCTCCCTGCACGCGATCGCCGAGGAGGTCACCTGGGAGGACGTGCCCGGCACAGACGCGTACTCGTGTGGCAACTACCGCGACCACTCGCTGTTCAGCGCCCGCGAGTGGAGCCGCGCGATCCTCGAGCAGGGCTTCTCCCTCGACGCCTTTGAGCGCGTCGACGTTATCCACTGATTCCGGGCGTTCGCCTGAACACGGAAGCGGGACCCATCCGGTGAGGATGGGTCCCGTTGTCGTCTGAGGATGCGCGTGCGAGGGGGAGCGTACCCGGAAGGGGAGCCCTGGCCTCGTCGATCAGTCGAGACCGACCGCGTCGCGCACGCGGGCCTCCAGTGCGTCCGCCTCGCGTTGCCCGTCGGCATCCAGCGGTCCGTCGGCCGTCAGCACGGAGAAGAGGCCGTCCTCGCCGCGGCGCACCCACGCCGTCACCGTCGTCCCGTTGCCGACCTCCACCTGGGAGTGCAGGACGATTGAGCGGTTCACGAACTCGCTCGTA
>CALBAF010000040.1 GCA_937926415.1 uncultured Actinomyces sp. | reverse complement strand
CTTCACGCCGGTCTCGATCGCCGAGGCTCGCCCGCGTTCGACGGAGTGGCGCACGACGACGGCTCCTGCGGCACGGGCGGCACGCCCGGTATCGTCCGTCGAACCATCATCAACGACAATGAGGAGGTCAACGCTGGGTATGGCGCGGCATGCGCGCACGGTGGCCGCGACGGCGCGTCCGACGTTGTGTGCAGCGATGACGGCGGCGACGCGCTGCGGCTGGGAACCTCGAGATCCGGCGGGATAGTTCACGACTAACAGTCTACGGGCGGCGGGGCGCAATCGCGTCCCACCGCCCGTAATGTGAGCGACAAACCTATCTAAACGACAGGTAAAATTGTGCTTAGCGGATCGTCACAGCTCGGGAGACGAGGCCCTGACGTGCGCGGCGTTCCTTGTCATCCAGGCGCTCAGTGACCTTCAGGGCCTCCTCGAGAGCCTTGGCAAGGGCCTGCGTGCCGGGCGCGACGTCGGCCGCGCTGGCACCCTCGGGCAGCTCGAAGACCGGGACGATCAGGCCGCACGCGCGGAAGGAACCCACGTAGCGCGAACCCTCGCCGACGTTGGCCTCGCCGCGCGCAGCCAGACGGGCGAGCGCGTCGAAGAGCTTGGTCTCGTCGTTGTCCGTCAGGAAACGCACGAAGTTACGGTTCATCTCGCACCAGTACGCGCCGGGGACGCCGGGCACGGGCTCGGTCGGGATGATCTCGTCGCGGTTCTGCTCGAGGGCGCGACGCGTCTGGTCGTCGATCTCCTCGGCCGGGTCGAACCAGAAGGAGAAGTCCTCCTCGAGCTTCATGTCCGTGAAGCTGTCGAGGTCGACGATGTCCTGAAGGCGCTCGGAGGGCTCGCGCACGTCGATCGAGATGACGCCCTCGTCGCCCGCTTCCTTCGCAGCGATGGCCGCGAGCAGCGCGGCACCCGCGTCGTGGCTGAGGTCCGCGGAGTTCGAGCGGGTCTGCAGCGCAACGAGGATGCGGCCGTCGGGACGCACCATCGCGGGGTGGCCCTCGGGCAGGAGAGTGACGAAGTCAAATTCGACGGCGCCGTGGTCGGCGTCGGTGCGTGCGGTCATCGTGGCCGCCGGGATGAGCTCGCGCATGGCGACCAGCTCGATCTCCTTCGGCAGGCCCTCGTAGGGGCGCGCGACGAAGGGGATCGGCGGGCGATACGCCTTGAGCTTGGCGGGATCGGTGACCTTCTTACGGCGGCTAGCTTTACCCATGGGTGTAATCGTAGCGGGTTTCGCTCAATCGACGAGGTGGGGGCTGGGCGAGCCGG
>CALBAF010000039.1 GCA_937926415.1 uncultured Actinomyces sp. | reverse complement strand
ACATACGCAGGGCGTCCAGGGCGCGGAAGACCACGGCCACGACGAGCGCGGGCTTGACCAGTGGCAGGGTGATGGAGGTGAAGCGCTTCCAGGCACTGGCGCCGTCGATCTTGGCGGCCTCGTAGACCTCATCGGGGATGAGCTGGAGCCCGGCCAGGGTGAGCAGCCCGATGTAGGGTGCCGTCTTCCACACGTCGGCGATGATGATGGCCGCCTTGGCACTCAGGTCCCCCGAGGCCCACATGACGTGCCGTCCCAGGATGGCGTTGGCAACGCCGTTCTGGTTGAAGATCCAGCCCCACAGGATGGCGGAGACGGCGGTGGGGATCGCCCAGGGCACGAGGATGGAGGCGCGCACGATGCCGCGCCCCTTCATCGCCTTGTGCATGATGAGCGCCATGGCCACACCCAGAACGGTCTCCAGGACCACGGTGACCACGCCGAAGAGGGTCGTGTTGTAGAAGGCCACCCAGAACCTCTCACCGGCGCTGGAGAAGATGTCGGTGTAGTTCTTCAGGCCCACGAAGGGCTCGGTGGTGGAGAAGAAGCCGTCGTCCTTCAGCCGGGGCCGCCCGAAGAGCGACTGGTAGAGGGACTGAGCGATGGGGATGAGGATGACGATCGTCAGCACCAGCACCGTGGGCGAGATGAGCATCCAGGCCAGACGGGCCTGGGCCTTGGAGCTCTTGGACTGGTGATTGACGACTTGTTCGGAGTGCGTCGTTGTACTCATGACTGTCCTTTGACCGTCCTTTTGACTGTCCTTACTGACATGACCGGGTTCACGAGGGGCCGCCGCAAGGCGGTCACCGTATCGGGACTCTTAGCCCTCCAGCTTCTTCAGGCTGCTGCTCAAGCCGGCGATAACGTCCTTGGCCGCCTTGCTCCCCGGCTGCTGGATCGCGGGATAGATGCTGTCCTGAATCTTGGCGGTGACGTCGCCGTAGTAGACGGCCTGGGGGCGGCTCTTGGCGTTCTCGAGGCTCTTCTTGAGAATCGGCAGGTAGGGGAACTCCTTGAGGAGCTCGGGGTCGTCGTAGAGGGATCCAAGGATCGGAGCGTTCGCCTGGGCCTTGAG
>CALBAF010000038.1 GCA_937926415.1 uncultured Actinomyces sp. | reverse complement strand
CTCTTCCGCCGTCATTGAAACGCCGGCCAGGGTGCCGGTCGCGCCGGGCAGGGGAACCCGCCCGATCGCCTTGGCGAGCAGGCCGCCGACGGAGTCGACGTCCTCGTCTTCGATCTCGCGGCCGAGGAGCTCGCCCAGTTCGGAGATCGGGTAGCGCGCGGGAACGCGCCACACGCCCGGCTCGACTTCCTCGGGTTCGATGGAGTGTCGGTCGTGCTCGTCGGTCAGCTCGCCGACGACCTCCTCGAGGAGATCCTCGAGGGTCACGAGGCCCGCGACGCCGCCGTACTCGTCGATGACGATGGCCATGTGGAAGCGCTCGGCCTGCATCTGGCGCAGCATGTCGTCCGCCGGCTTCATCTCGACGGCGAATTCGGCGGGGCGCATCATCTGCTCGGCGCGCATGTCGAGCTGGCCGCCCGTGGCCTCCCAGCGGGACACGAGGTCCTTGAAGTAGAGGATGCCTCGGATGTCGTCCACGTCGTCGCCGACGACGGGCACGCGGGAGAAGCCGGAGCGCACGAACAGGCGCAGGGCGGAGGGGGCGGGCGTGTCGGCGTCGATGGTCACCATGTCGGTGCGCGGCACCATGACCTCTCGCACGAGCGTGTGCCCGAGGTCTAGGACGGAGCGGACCATGTCGCGGTCCTCTTCCTCGAAGCTCTCGGGTTCGCCGACCTCGTCGACGATCTCGCGCAGGTCGGAGATCAGTTCGGCGCGCACCTGGGCCTCGGTGGGCTCGGGGGCGGGGCGCGAGGAGCGCACGCGGATCAGGAGCGGGTCCACCAGGTGACTGAGGCGCGCGAGACGGTCCGCGAATCTGGCGCCCGCCAGGGCGATACCCTCGGGGTTGCGCGCGCCCCACTGAGCGGGCAGGAAGGACACGAAGAGCAGCTGCAGGGCCGCGATCACGAAGACCGCGATGAGGGCGACCGCCCACCAGGGCAGGCGGGGATCGAACAGGATGATCGTGCCCATGACCGCGTACACGACCTGCCAGAAGGTACGGAAGGCGCGCAGCGACAGCAGAGTGCGCTGGCGGTGATCGACGAGGCTGTAGAGGACGCGCGCGTTCCGGCGCTCTTCCTCGATGAGGTCCTCGACGCCGGCCAGGGTCAGGCGCTGGACGGCCTGCTCGACGCTCTGGGCGACGGACGCGAACGCCAGGGCGACGACTGCCAGGACCAGGAGCGCCACGGAGGGCGCATTCAGCGCTGACGAGGCCGGTGATGCTTCCAGGGGAAGGATCATCGGGTGGCCAGGAAGGTCAGCAGGAGCTTGCGCTGGAGGGCGAACATGACCTCGCGCTCGGCGTCGGTCGCATGGTCGTAGCCCAGGAGGTGCAGCATGCCGTGCGTGGCCAGGAGGAGCATCTCCTCGGCGGCGCTGTGGCCGGACTCGGCGGCCTGTCGGGCGGCGACCTGCGGGCAGATGCAGATGTCGCCGAGCATGCCGGGGGGCGTGGGGTGGTCCGCGGTGCCGGGGCGCAGCTCGTCCATGGGGAAGCTCATGACGTCGGTGGGGCCGGGCAGGTCCAGCCAGCGCACGTGCAGGTCTTCCATCGGCTCGGGCTCGATGAAGATGATGTTGACTTCCGCGTCGGAGCTGACGTGCATCTGGTCGAGCACGTAGTCGGCCAGCGCGGAAAACTCGGCTTCGTTGATCTCGTAGTCGGTCTCGTTGATGACCTCGGTCATGACGTGTACTCCCTTACTCCCTGCGTGCGGTGTTGTGGCTGCGTGTGCGTGCGCGACGCGCGGCGTTTTTGTCGTCGAAGCGCTGGTAGGCATCGATGATCGCGCCGACCAGCTCGTGACGCACGACGTCGGCGCTGGTCAGGTGGCAGAACTCGATGTCGTCGATGTCGCCGAGGATGTGTTCGACGACGGACAGGCCGGAGGTCTGGCTGCCGGGCAGGTCGATCTGCGAGGCGTCGCCCGTGACGACGACCTTGGAGCCAAAACCCAGGCGGGTGAGGAACATCTTCATCTGGCCGACCGTCGTGTTCTGGGCCTCGTCCAGGATGATGAAGGAGTCGTTGAGGGTGCGTCCGCGCATGTAGGCCAGCGGGGCGACCTCGATCGTGCCGGCGGCCATGAGCTTGGGCAGGGCCTCGGGGTCGAGCATGTCGCCCAGGGCGTCGTAGAGGGGACGCAGGTAGGGGTCGATCTTGTCAGTGAGGGAGCCGGGCAGGAAGCCGAGGTTCTCCCCCGCCTCGACGGCCGGGCGGGTCAGGACGATGCGGCGCACCTCGCCGGAGAGGAGGCGGCGCACGGCCTGGGCCATCGCCAGGTAGGTCTTGCCGGTGCCCGCGGGGCCGATGCCGAAGACGACGGTGGCGCGGTCGATGGCGTCCGTGTAGGCCTTCTGGCCGGGGGTCTTGGGGCGGATCGAACGCCCGCGCGCGGAGAGGATTTCTTCCGTGGGGGCCTCGCCCGAAGTGAGGCGTCCGAGCAGACCGATGGCCTGTTCGACGGCGGTGGCGTCCAGGGCGGTGCCACGCCGGGCCATGCCAATGAGTTCTTCGAGGAGGCCCGCGGCAACGTCAATGTCGGCCTGGGTGCCGGCGAGTGAGATTTCGCGCCCGGTGACGAGGAAACGGACGTGCGGGAAGCCGCGTTCAAGGGCGCGCAGAACCTGGTCTGCGACGCCAAGGACCACAATCGGGTCCATGTCGGCGGGGATGGTGACGCGCCCCGTGGTGTGTGCGAGGGTGGCCGCCGCGAGCGCCGGCGCTGTGTTCTCCGTAGTCATACTGCTTTCATTCTACTCTGACACCGTATCTTCCTCACGACCTTCATTTTCGTATTACAATAATGTTATGAGTGCGAGAACGATGAACGGTCAAGAAATCTCCGAGGAACAGATCGATCAGTGGGTCGCTGAGGCCGAGGCCGGATACGATCCTGCGATGCTACGCCGCCGAGGACGCCCCACTCGCGCGTCATCACCTTCGCGAGCAATCACTGTTCGTCTCACCGATACCGAGCTTGAGGGAATTGAGAAATACGCGCGCCAGCATGATCTAACCCGCTCGGAAGCGATTCGTTCAGCTATCCAAGTGTTGGTGTCATGAGGCTCCGAGCCTCTGCCTTCAAGCACGGACTCTCTGAGGAAGCAATCATCACCGCCGCAACCGCTGGTCGCGTCTATACGTCACCCCTTGACGATGAGCACCCTCAACGCGAGTTTCGACTAGGGTTTGACCACGCCTCACGGCTTCTCGAACTCGTTGTTCTACGCTGGGATAACGGCGATATTGAAGTCATTCACGCAATGAAAGCTCGTCAGCAGTATCACTCTCTTTTGGAATATTGAGCCATGCCCACCCTCGAAGAACTCGTTTCACAGCCGCCACAGCTGCCGGTCAC
>CALBAF010000037.1 GCA_937926415.1 uncultured Actinomyces sp. | reverse complement strand
TCGACGTGCTCGGCCATGGACGCCACCGGTCCGGGGACCAGCGCGGCACGCACCGAGGCGACGCGGCGCCAGCGCTGAATGGGCCCCTGATGCAGGGACACCGACTGGATGCGCGTCAGCGGAATGATCGAGAAACGCAGGTTGAAGAAGCCGTCGCGGATCGCAAACACGGCATCGGTCAGGCCGAAGGCTCGGCGCTTGTACACGAGAGGATCCAGAATCCTGGCACTCTGCGGGATCGGTGTCATCCAGCGGTCCTCGCCCGTGCCGGCGCGGAGGGACTCGAGGAAGCCGTCGGGATCCTCGACCCCCAGGTCCGGGATCGCCATCGCGATCGCCTGGACGACCTCCACGCGGCTGCCGACGGGAAGCAGCACATCGGAGGCCACATCCACCTGCATGCCCTTGTTCTTCTCGTCCATCGTATGCGCCGAGTTGCCGGCCTGCGTAATCTCCACGCGATACCAGCCAAACAGTCGCCAGACCAGCGGCTGCGTCACCTCGACGGCGTGAATGCGCCCCGGAGGGATCGTCACGTGACGGCGAGCCGTCAGGCCACGGTCGATGCGCACGCCGTCGGCAGCGATCGCCGCGGTAAAGCCAAACTCTCGATCGAAACGCGCCCAGACGCTCACCAGGAGACTGAACGCGCCCGCCAGGATGCCCAGGAAACTCATAATCGACGTCACCCCGACGACACCCACGAGGAAGCCGTTGAGGCCCAGGAGGAAGATGCCGAAGAACAGGGCAATCGCATTGTCAATGGTCGCCAGCATGGACACCAGGAGCTTGACGAAGCCAACCTTGAAAACCGGACGCTCCGGGGCCTCCAGCGGAGTTTTCGCCGTCGCCACGCGGGCCGAGGCCGGGGTAAGGCCGGCGGGATCCACGACCTCGTCGATCGCGCCCGAAGCGAGCGCAAGGAGGAGGGCTCGCAGTTCTTCGAGGCGCTGCGCGGGCAGCAGGCCCAGCTTGATGCTCGAGTCGGTGCCGCCCGCGACCTCAATATCCAGGTAGCCCAGGCGCAGAAGGCGACCAACGAGCGAGTAGGACACGTTGATCGTCTGAATGCGCGACAGCCGCGCGTGGCGCTGCGTGCGCTTGAGGATGCCGGCGCGGTACCAGATCGCCGTATTGCTTACCGCGTAGCGAGTCTTCGTCCACGACAGGTAGCAGTACGCACCCGCGATAGCGAGAACGAGGCCCGCGATAAAGGCCAGACCGAGGAAGATGCCGGTGGTTTCAAACCACCGCGGCGTCTCACCGTTGAGCATGCGCCCGATCGCGGAGGCGTTGCTCAGGGACACCGCGCCGACGACACCCGTGACACTTCCCGCGACGCGGGGGACGTAGGTGAGCGGGTGAAGCGGCTTCCAGTCCTCGGGGGCGATGCCGTCGGAGGAGAGGTCCGCGTTCATAGGCCCATCAGCTCCGACGCGCCGCGCTCCGCCAGGACATCACGCAGACGAGCCGCATCTGCGACCGGCACGCCGCTGAGCGTCGCGTCGGTCTTCGCGCTCGCGGTCGACAGCTTGATCGTGGAGATGCCGAGCAAGCGCAGCACGGGACCCTGGTAGATGTCGACGTACTGGATGCGGCCGTAGGGCACGAGGGTCAGCGAACGATTGAAGACGCCGCGGCGGATGACGAAGTCCGTGTCGGCCAGGGCGTAGCGCAGGGCGCGCACCTGGGCGGGCACGAGCCACAGGCAGAACAGGGCGATGGCAGCAGGCACGAGCATGAGCCACCACAGCGCCGGGATATCGACGACGAGGACGAGGCCGGAGATCGCACCGCACAGGGCGCCACACATCGCGAGGGCGTTACCGAGTCGCAGGGTCGCGAGTTTGGGGGACACGTGCTGGAATTCGACGCCGTCGGGAGACATGACGTCCACTGAGTTCTGGGATGACATGATTCAATTCTTGCATATCTTTTCCATGCCTTATTCTTGTCCCCCATTCCCGCATGACCACCCGAGGTGACGAAGCAAACAGAAGCAGCGCCACTGTTCCCATCTACCTCACAGGAAACATTCAGACAGATGGGCGACACTAGGAGCATGAGCACCCCGGGAACTGAAGCAAAACTCCTCGTCGTCGACGACGAGCCCAACATCCGCGACCTCCTCGCCTCCTCCCTGCGCTTCGCCGGCTTCGACGTCGTCACCGCCGAGGACGGCAGCGGCGCATTTCACGAAGCCCAGGCCTCGCGCCCCGACCTCATCGTCCTGGACGTCATGCTCCCCGACATGGACGGCTTCACCGTCACCAGGCGCCTGCGTGACGCCGGCATCACCACCCCGGTCCTCTTCCTCACCGCGCGCGACGACATGCGCGACAAAATCCAGGGCCTGACAGTCGGCGGCGACGACTACGTCACCAAGCCCTTCGGCCTCGAAGAGGTCGTCGCCCGCATCCGCGCCATCCTGCGCCGCACCATGGGCTCCGAGGAGGATGACGCCTTCCTGCGCGTCGGAGACCTCGTCATCGACGAGGACGCCCACGAAGTCACGCGAGCCGGCATCCCCATCGACCTGTCCCCCACCGAATTCAAGCTCCTGCGCTACCTCGTCATCAACGCGGGTCGCGTCGTCTCCAAGATGCAGATCCTCGACCACGTGTGGGAATACGACTGGGACGGCGAAGTCGCCATCGTCGAGTCCTACATCTCCTATCTGCGGCGCAAGCTCGCCGTCGAGGGGGCCTCCGGGGAGCTGATCCACACCAAGCGCGGCGTCGGCTACATCCTGCGCGCTGAGGACTGACGTGCACCGCAGCCTGGCCCAACGCATCGAGGCATGGTGGGACTCCAAGCCACTATCCGCGCAGCTCGTCACGCTCATCACGCTACTCCTGGCCATCGGGCTATCCCTGTCCGGCACGGTCATGATCGGCCTCCTCCAGCGCCACCTCACCTCTCAGATCGACGACCAGCTCGTGGCCACCGCGCACACGATGCAGATCTCCGGATCGGCCGCGACCTTCTCCGCCGACGGCCAGGGCGGCATCCCCACCCTGTACTACATCCACATCCACGGCACCGACGGAGAAGACCGCTACTTCTACTCCGAGGACACCCTCAAGGCCTCGGGCAAGCCTCACCTGCCCGAGCTGGTCGACACAAGCTCCGCGCCCATCTCTTCCTTCCACACGCTCCCCGTCACCGTCTCCTCATCCAAGGCCGGCCTCGGCTGGCGCGCCCTCGTCGTCCCCGTCTACGAGCAGGGATCCGGCCACTTCTCCGGATACATGACGATCGCGCTGCCCCTGTCGGATATGCAGCACACCCTGCGCACCACGGCCTCGTACTTCGCGGTTGCCGGCATCATCATCGTCCTCATCGGAGGCTGGACCGGGCGCGTCCTCGTGCGCC
>CALBAF010000036.1 GCA_937926415.1 uncultured Actinomyces sp. | reverse complement strand
TCACGCGCGCCGTGGCCTCGACGCTGGCGGCCATGCCGCGTGACGCCGAGCTGGTCGTCGGCAACGACTCCTCGTCGGATTCGACGGTCGGCGAGGCCATTCGCGGCGCGTCGCGTGGGGGAGTGGTCGATCCTCGCCTGCGCATCGAGGACATTACCCCGGGCGAGGGCGGCGTCTCCCGCGTCCTCACCCAGCTCATGGAGCGCACCGACTCGCGCCTCGTGGGTCGTATGGACGCCGACGACGTGTCGCTCAAGGGCCGCTTCAAGCGCACGATGCGTGCAATCGAGCGCGGCGACGACATGGTCTTCACGCAGATGATCGAGCTGCGCGGCTCCCGACCGGTGCCCCGCATGCCCTACGAGATCACGCCCGAGGACATGGGCTGGCACCTGCTGCTCACCAACCCCGTGTGCCACCCGACCATGCTCGCCACCCGCGAGATCATGGATCGCGTCGGCGGCTACCGCGCCGTCCCCGCCGAGGACTACGACCTGTGGATGCGCGTGGCCTCCGCGGGCGGTCGCATCCGTCGCATCGCGCCCTGGGGGCTGCTGTACCGCATCCACGCGGGCCAGGTCACCGGAAACGCCTCGTGGCGCTCGGATTCGTGGAAGAATCCAGAGCAGGCCCAGGCCTTCGCTGACCTCTCGGTATCTCTGACGGGCCAGGAGCTGCCGCGCCTGGTCTCGCTCGTTTCGCTTCCTCGCGACGAGGCCGAGCGTGAGCTCGACCGGTTCGTGCAGGTCTACACTCAGGGGGTCGCATCTCGACCCGCAACGTCTCGCCGCGCTCTCGAGCGCCGGCTCAATGCGCGCGCCGCGTGGGTGCGCTCTCACCTCCAAGGAGAACAGTCATGATCCTGCCCCCCCCGCCCGCGGGCGGCCAGCAGATCCTTCGTCACGCGCTGGCACGCCGCTGGACCTCGATTGTTGCGGGGACCGTGGCCGGCCTGATCGTAGGTGTTGCAGCCGCCGTTGGTGTCCCCGTGTCGCACTCGGCGGCCGTGTCGATGACCGTGACGTCTCCGTCGATCACCCCGGCGCCCGCCGTGCGCGCCTCGCTGTCGAACACGACGGACATGGTGACCGAGCAGGGCATCGCGAAGTCCGCTGCCGTCCTCGACGTCGCGGCCGCGCGCCTTGGCAATGGCGTCACCGCCGAGGAGCTTCTTTCCAACATGGAGGTGTCGGGCGACACGAACGGCACGATCGTCAAGATCGAGTACGTGGCGCCCACTCGCCAGCAGGCCGTTGACGCCGCCGACGCGATCGCCAACGCCTACCTGACCGAGCGCACCGCCCTCGTCGAGCAGCGCGCCGACGAAATGTCTGCCGAAGTCAAAGATCAGATCGCTGCCCTCGAGACCGAGCTGGCCTCCCTGAGCCCGCTGGTGGACGAGGAAGGCAACGAGAAGGAAAACCCGCGCGCCGCCGAGATCCGCACCGAGCTGACGAAGCTGGGGAAGGAAGCCGGACAGCTCGCCCCCTACCACGCCACCGCCGGCCGCGTGATCACGTCGGCTGCGGCGTCGAGTGACGAGGTGTCCCCCTCGAAGTTCCGCCTGATCCTGATCTCGACCGTCGTCGGTATCTTCGCCGGCCTGGTGCTGGTTCTCATCCGTGAGACCCGCTCGCGTTCCCTGATCTCTCCCACGCAGCTCGCCGATCTGACGGCGCTGCCCGTGTGGAGCGCCGAGGAGGGCGCCCCCGATCCGTGGCTCGCCCCCACGCGCATGCTCGCGATGGCGATCGACCGTGACCACTGGGTCGACCTGATCGTGGACGCCTCCGACCCGCAGGCCCGTGACCTGCACCGCGTCCTGTCTGCCTCGCTGGCAGAGACCCGCGTGCCCGCGCCGCGCCTCATCGACATCAACCAGCCTCTCGCCTCTCTCCTGGACGAGGTGCGTCCCTCCCGTCACGTGCTCGTCGCCGTGCGCAAGGGTCACGACCTGAAGGCGCTGCACGCCCTCCTCGACGAGCTCGCGATCATCAACCGCGAGGTGAACGGCTTGATCTACCTGGGCGATCAGGTGGCCGCGCCCGCCTCCGCTCCGACCGCTCCCGCTCAGTCGGCCGAGGTCATCGTCCCCACGGACGAGGCGCAGGCGCAGTCCTCTGAAGCGGCGCAGTCTGAGCAGGCCGAGAAGGCCGAGGCTGCGGAAGACACGTCCGATTCCAAGAAGTCTGACGGTCAGGCCACGACTTCCTCGAAGAAGGGCAAGAAATGAGCGCCGAGGAGACCACCGTGGCCGACGACAAGGCCGCCTCCATCTGGCACGTTGACCGCACTGCGCGCGTCTCCCAGCTGATTTCGGGTGACCCCTCGGATCCGCGAGCGCTCGTGCTCGTGCGCGACAACGGCCGTAACTCGGCGTTCGTCGAGATCGAGGGCACGGACCATCCGGAGACCGATCCGCGCGTGCTCGAGGTCGAACCGGCCCCCGCTCGCGGCTGGGAAGAGGGCGCCGGTGCCGACGTGGACGCGACCGTCGTCATGTGTACGGTCGGCTCGAGCGACATGCTCGAGGACGCCGTGCGCGCCATCCTGGCTCAGGATCACCAGCGTTTCACGCTCGTCGTGGTGGATAACGCGCCGCACACGGGCCTGACCCGCGAGAAGCTCGCGGGCATCGACGATACGCGCCTGAGCATCGTCTCTGCGTCTCGCCCCGGCCTGTCTCGCGCCC
>CALBAF010000035.1 GCA_937926415.1 uncultured Actinomyces sp. | reverse complement strand
GCCACCGCCCTGCGACGCGGCCCCGGTGCACCCACCCAGTGGGTCGTCGACATTCCAGGCGGCAGGGTCATCGTCGGCCTTGACGGCGTGATTGACTGGACGGGGGAGAGTCCCCGCATCACGGACGCGTCGGTGTTCCTCACCGGCCCCGCGACCCGCGTGGCGGAGATCCGCCTGCCCTGAGCTCGGCCCCCAGAAAACGGCACCGGAGCTCGGCCCCCAGAAAACGGCACCGGACAGCTCGACGAGGCCCAGGCCTCGTCGATGACGAAGAACCCGTCAGGCGGGGCGCACCTCGATGATGCGGAAGCCCTTCTTCGACGCGTACTTCGAGGCCTGAAGGCCCTGGCCGTTCAGCCACGTGATGAGCGAGTCCGCGCCCAGGTTGCGCTGGACGACCAGGTAGGCGACGCCGGTGGGTGCAAGCCTGCCCAGCCACGCCAGCAGCATCTCGTGCATCGCTTCCTTGCCGATGCGTACGGGCGGGTTCGACCAGATGACGTCGAAGCGCGTATCCGACTCTCGCGACTCGGCCAGAGCCTCCTCTGCCTTGAGCGCGCGCACTCCGCTCGCGCCGTTGGACTGGGCGTTGCGCTGCGTCAGATCCACCGCGCGAGAGTTGACGTCCACCGCCCACACGGTGGCGCTGGGGGACTCCAGAGACATGATCGTCGCGATCGGACCCCACCCGCAGCCCAGGTCCAGGAAGGTCCCGGCCTTAGGCAGGTCCGGGGCGATCTCCAGGAGCTGACGCGTGCCCAGATCGAGCTTGGAACCCGAAAACACGCGCGACGACACGCGCATCGACAGGTCGAAGCCGCGCGCGCTCACCTCGATCGTGTGGGTCTCCTCCGCGCTCGCAGGGGAAGAGTCGGTGAAATACTGTTCGTCCACGGAAGAAAGCCTATCGCGCCCGCGCGCGCAGGCGCAGATGGGGGCGGCGCGTGCGACACTAGAAGCCCCCACGAAAAGGATGGTTATGGACACGACCCACACAGGTGCGGACTCCTCGAAAGAAGAGCGCGACCAGCGCGTCAACGACGTTGTCGCGCGTATCCTCGCGCGCTCGGGAACGGCGCTCGCATCGACGACGGGTCAGGACACCTCCCAGGACGCGGGTGACCTCGAACGCGAGGCCCGCGCGGGCACGCGCCGCGTCGACACGGGCGCCTCGGACCGCGAGGACATCTCCGAGGTCGAATACAGAGAGGTCCGCTTGGAGCGCGTGGTGCTGGTGGGAATCTACCAGCACGACCCAGACCAGGCGGAACTTTCTCTCCAGGAGCTTTCCGCCCTGGCGCAAACCGCGGGGGCCACAGTGCTGGCGGGACTGCTGCAACGGCGGGAAAACCCCGACCCGGCAACCTTTTTAGGAAAAGGGAAAGCCCGCGAACTCCACGCCCAGGTAGAGGCCTTGGGTGCCGACACCGTCATTGTGGACCACGAGTTAGCCGCCTCGCAGCGTCGCGGTCTGGAAGATGTCGTGAAGGTAAAGGTGGTGGACCGCACCGCGGTGATCTTGGACATTTTTGCCCAGCACGCCACCTCTCGGGAAGGCAAGGCACAGGTAGAGCTGGCCCAGCTGGAATACCTGCTGCCCCGCCTGCGCGGCTGGGGTGAATCCATGTCCCGACAGGCCGGTGGTCGCGCTGCCGGGGGTGAAGGTATTGGTTCGCGCGGTCCGGGTGAAACCAAGATAGAGCTCGACCGGCGGCGTATCCGCACTCGGATGGCGCGCTTGCGGCGCCTCTTGAAAGATATGGAGCCACAGCGGGAAACCAAGCGTTCGGCCAGACGCGCCGGGGGGATCCCCGCGGTGGCGATCGTGGGTTACACCAACGCCGGGAAATCCTCGCTGCTGAACCGGTTGACCGGAGCCGAAGTCCTGGTACACGACGCCCTTTTCG
>CALBAF010000034.1 GCA_937926415.1 uncultured Actinomyces sp. | reverse complement strand
TCGCTGACCGCCGGGCACATCCGCAACGGCACGCCCTCCGTGCGCGCCCTGGCCGACCTGGTCGAACGCACCGAATCGCCCGCCCTGACGCGCCTGAGCCGCACGCTCACCACCGCGATCGAACGCGGTTCGCCCCTGGCCTCGGTCCTGCATGATCAGGCCCGGGACCAGCGCGAACGCTCCCTCGCCGCCCTCATGGAGGAGGGTGGGCGCCGAGAGATCGCGATGCTCCTGCCCGTCGTCTTCCTCATCCTGCCCGTCACTGTCATGTTCGCCCTCTATCCGGGACTCATCGCCCTGGATTTCACCCCGTGAAGGAAGGAAACCCTCATGAAAACACCGAAGTTCAGGAAGACTCACCTCGGGGAGCGCGGCGACGTGCCCGGGTGGGTCCTCATCACCCTCATGACGGCCGCGCTGGTCGTCCTCATCTGGGGCGTCGCCTCGGAGCGACTCGTGGAGATCTTTAACCGTGCGATGGACTCGATCGCGGGCATCTGAGGAAGGATCCGAGGTCGTCTCCACGGTCCTCGTCCAGGGCCTCGTCGTCCTCGTCATCCTCCTGCTCGCCCAGCTCGCCTTCGCCTCGCACGTGCGCACGATGAGCGTGAGCGCGGCGTCCGAAGGCGCGCGCCGCGGCGGCCTGCTCGGTGGGGACGAGGACGAGGCTCGGGCGCGCACCGGCGAACTCCTCGATTCGCTCGTGGGGAGCGCGAAAGACCGCGAGATCTCCGTGGATCGCGAGAGCGACGCGGGAGTCGATATCCTCACCGTCACCGTGCGTACGCGCCTGCCCCTCGTGGGAGGGCTCGGGCCGAGGTGGCTGACCGTGCGCGGGCGCGCCCTGGTGGAGGGGCCGTGAGCGAACGAGGAGACGCCAGCGTCGAATTCATCGGGATCCTCGTCGTCATCGTGATCCCGGTTCTCTACATCGTGCTCGCGATCGGGCAGGTGAGCGCGGGAGCGATGGCGGTGGACGCGGGGGCTCGCGAGGCCGCACGCATCCTTGCGGAGGACCCGGATCGAACGGCTGACGCGGCCCATGCCGTCACCCTCATCGTCGAGGATTTCGGTGTGAACGCACAGCCCGAGGTGGCCGCGACGTGCGATAACTGCCAAGCGGGGGAGGGGAGCGTCGACGTGCGCGTCTCAGTGCAGGTCCCGCTGCCCTTCATGCCCGCGTGGCTCGGCGGCGTCGGTGTCGGCGTCTCCTCGAGCGCCCGCGCACCCGTGAGGGAGGTGGTCGCGCGTGAATGAGAACGATGAGGGGCGCGTCGGAATCCTCATGTGCGCGGGCTGCGCCTTCGTGTGCCTGCTGCTGTTTGTCTCGATCGCGCTCACCGAGGTCGCGATGCAGGACCGCCGCCTCGTATCGTGCGCCGACGCCCTGGCCAGCGCCGGGGTGTCGGGAGCCTCTGCGTCCACGGTCTTCGCGGGAGGAAACCTCGGGGTTGACGAGGAGACGGCGAGCTCTCGCGTTGACCGTGCGCTCGCGGGGCTGTCGGACTCGACGTGCCGGGTCGGGGATGGTGTGAGCGTCTCCTGGGTCAGCGTGAGCGGCGGGGACGTGGAGGTAGCCGTGAGGGCGCATCCGAGGGTCTCCCTGCTGCCCACTCCTCTGCGCGGTGTGATGGTTCCCGAGCTGTCGAGGACCTCGAGCGCACGCCTGCGCCAGGTGCAGGGCGCGCCCTAAAGTGGCGTCTGCGACGGTCACATTGTGGGACGACCACAGAGTTGAGGGTAAACGAAACGTAAACTTTAAGCCATGAGCAGCTTTGATACATCTCGTCTTTCCCCCGCGCTGGCTTCCGTTTTTGAATCCGTCCAGCGTCGCGACCCCGCTCAGGCCGAATTCCATCAGGCCGTCTACGAGGTCCTCCTGACGATCGCCCCGCTGGCTGAGCGTCACCCCGAATACGCCGACCTGTCGATCATTGACCGCATCGTCGAGCCCGAGCGCCAGATCCAGTTCCGCGTCCCGTGGGCCGACGACAAGGGCAACATTCACGTGAACCGCGGCTTCCGCGTCGAGTACAACTCCGCACTCGGCCCCTACAAGGGTGGTCTGCGCTTCCACCCCTCCGTGAACCTGTCGATCATCAAGTTCCTCGGCTTCGAGCAGATCTTCAAGAACGCCCTCACTGGCCTGCCCATGGGTGGCGGCAAGGGCGGCGCGGACTTCGACCCCAAGGGCAAGTCCGACGCCGAGGTCATGCGTTTTTGCCAGTCCTTCATGACTGAACTCTCCCGCCACATCGGCCCCGACACGGACGTTCCCGCCGGCGACATCGGCGTGGGCGGCCGCGAGATCGGCTACATGTTCGGCCAGTACAAGCGCCTCAAGAACCGCTTCGACGCGGGCGTCCTGACCGGTAAGGGCCTGTCGTGGGGCGGCTCCTACGTGCGCACCGAGGCCACCGGCTACGGCCTCGTCTACTTCGCCGCCGAGATGCTTGCCGCGAAGGGCACCAGCTTCGACGGCAAGCGCGTCGTCGTCTCCGGCTCGGGTAACGTTGCGATCTACGCGACCGAGAAGGCCCAGCAGCTGGGTGCGACCGTCGTGGCCGTGTCCGACTCCTCCGGCTACGTCGTGGACGAGGCCGGCATCGACGTCGCGCTGCTCAAGGACGTCAAGGAGGTGCGTCGTGGACGTGTCTCCGACTACGCGGCCGAGCGCCCCGGCGCCGTCTTGGTGCCCGGCGGCTCCATCTGGGACGTCCCCTGTGATGTCGCGCTTCCGTGTGCGACCCAGAATGAGCTGCCCCTGTCCGGCGTCGAGACCCTCATCAAGAACGGCGTCCAGCTGGTCGCCGAGGGCGCGAACATGCCCACGACTCCCGAGGCGATCGAGGCCCTGCAGGCCGCGGGTGTCGCCTACGCCCCCGGCAAGGCCTCGAACGCGGGCGGCGTGGCCACCTCCGGCCTGGAGATGCAGCAGAACTCCGGCCGCACCCAGTGGGCTTTCGAGGAGACTGACGAGAAGCTTCACCAGATCATGGTCGACATCCACGCGACCACCGTCGCCACCGCCGAGGAATACGGCGTCGCGGGCGACTACGTGGCGGGCGCGAACCTGGCGGGCTTCCGCAAGGTGGCTGACGCGATGATCGCGATGGGTCTCATCTGATCCTCTCGTTTGTCGGTGCCTCGGCGTCCTGTGTGGCGTCGGGGCACCGTCGTCTGTGGGGCGCGGAGGGGAGTAAGCCCCGCCACCGTCACCCCTTAGCGTTCCTGGTTGGGCGCTCGATCCGCTACCCTGGGTGCGTGGCCATTGAATTTTCTGAAGAGATCCCGTCCCTGCGCACCACGATGGAGAACATCGTCGCGGTCGTGCAGCCGGACAAGCTGCGCGAGCAGATCGCCGAGCTGAACGAAAAGGCGGCCGCGCCCGACCTGTGGGACGACCCGAGCGCCGCCCAGGCCGTCACGAGCGCACTCAGCCACCGCCAGAGCGAGCTGGACCGCATCACGCAGATGAGCGAGCGCATCGACGACCTGGAGGCCATGGTGGACATGGCCGCCGAGGACCCCGACGAGGGCGCCGACATCCTCGCCGAGGCCGAAGCCGACCTGGAGAAGCTCCGCAAGGACCTGAGTGACCTGGAGATCCGCACCCTCCTGGACGGCGAGTACGACGAGCGCAACGCCGTCATCACGATCCGAAGCGGCGCGGGCGGCGTAGACGCCGCTGACTTCGCCGAGATCCTCCTGCGCATGTACCTGCGCTGGGCGGAGCGTCACGGCTACCCGACGAAGGTCATGGACACCTCCTACGCGGAAGAGGCCGGCCTGAAGTCGGCGACCTTCGAGGTTCAGGCGCCCTACGCCTACGGCACTCTCTCTGTCGAGGCAGGCACCCACCGCCTCGTGCGTATCAGCCCCTTCGATAACCAGGGCCGTCGCCAGACGTCCTTCGCGGCCGTCGAGGTTATCCCGCTCATTGAGACCACGGACCACATCGAGATCCCCGAGTCTGAGCTCAAGGTGGACGTGTTCCGTTCCTCGGGCCCCGGCGGCCAGTCCGTCAACACGACCGACTCGGCCGTGCGTATGACCCACATCCCCACGGGCATCGTTGTGTCCATGCAGGATGAGAAGTCGCAGATCCAGAACCGTGCGGCCGCCCTGCGAGTCCTGCAGTCCCGCCTCCTCGTGCTGCGCCACGAGGAAGAGCAGGCGAAGAAGAAGGAACTCGCCGGCGACGTCAAGGCCTCGTGGGGCGATCAGATGCGCTCCTACGTGCTCCAGCCGTATCAGATGGTCAAGGACCTGCGCACCGAGTACGAGTCCGGCAACCCCCAGTCCGTCTTCGATGGCGACATCGACGGCTTCATCAACGCCGGCATCCGCTGGCGCAAGAACGAGCAGAAGGCCGCTCAGGACTGAGCCTCGCCTTAACGCGTTACCCGGCCCCGGCCTCGTCGATTCATGAACGAGGCCGGGGCCGCGCGCATGTCCAAGCCCGCCCGGGCGGAGGGCTGAGCGCCACACCGGCAGTTTTCCGCGTGTCGTAGCCGGGTCGTGACCCGATCGTTACCTAATCTGACAGAGACTATTGACCCCGATCGGACGGTCCCATGATTCGTTTTGAAGATGTCACCATGGTGTACACGCCAGGTGCCCAGCCCGCGCTGGACCACGTCTCGCTGGAGGTGGAACGCGAAGAATTCGTGTTCCTCGTCGGCAAGTCAGGTTCCGGCAAGTCCACGTTCCTGCAGCTCGTCATGCGCGAAATGAAGGCGACCAGCGGCAAGGTGTGGGTGCTCGGCAAGGACGTGTCCAAGCTGTCCACGTGGGCGGTTCCGAAGCTGCGTCGCCAGATCGGCACGGTCTTCCAGGACTTCCGACTGCTGCCTTCCAAGACCGTGTACGAGAACGTCGCCCTGGCCATGCAGGTCATCGGCAAGCCTCGCCACGCGATCGAGACGGCCGTCCCGGACGCCCTCGAGCTGGTGGGCCTGTCCGGCAAGGAATCGCGTCTGCCGCACGAGCTGTCCGGCGGCGAGGAGCAGCGTGTCGCTATCGCGCGTGCCATGGTGAACCGTCCCGAGCTGCTGCTCGCGGACGAGCCCACCGGCAACCTTGACCCGGAGACGTCGCTGGGCATCATGCGTCTCCTTGACCGAATCAACCGCACGGGCACGACCGTCGTCATGGCGACCCACGACGCCGACATCGTGAACCAGATGCGTAAGCGCGTCATCGAGCTCGCCAGCGGCGACGTCGTGCGCGACCAGAACCGCGGCGTCTACGGCGCTGGGAGGTAAGACCAGTGAAGCTTCGTTTTATTCTGTCCGAGGTCGGCAAGGGCCTGTCGCGTAACCGCGCGATGAGTGTCGCCGTCATCCTCGTGACCTTCGTGTCCCTCCTCTTCGTGGGCATCGCGGGCCTGACCCAGATGCAGGTGTCCAAGATGAAGTCGGAGTGGTACGACAAGATCGAGGTCACGATCTACATGTGCGCGATCAACGACGCGGCCGCGAACTGTAACGCGACCGAGGCGAGCGACGCGCAGATCGACGCGGTGCGCCAGAAGCTGGCCTCCGCCGAGATGACCCCGTACGTGGCTCACGTGTACGAGGAGACGAAGGAAGAAGCCTACGAGAACTTCAAGCGTCTCAACGGCAACAACGCCCTGACCCAGTGGACCACGCCGGACATGCTCCAGTTCGCGTTCCGCATCAAGCTGGTCAACCCCGAGCAGTACTCGGTGGTCAAGGAGGAGTTCTCCGGGACCGCCGGCGTGTCCGAGGTGCGCGACCAGCGTGAGGTCGTCGAGCCCCTGTTCCGCGTGCTGGGCGCCGCCCGCACGGCCGCCCTGGGCCTCGGCGCGATCATGGTCGTCGCCGCGATCCTGCTGATCTCGACGACGATCCGACTGAGCGCCATGAGCCGTGAGCAGGAAACTCAGATTATGCGTTACGTGGGCGCCTCGAACCTGTTCATTCAGGCCCCCTTCATGATCGAGGGCGCGCTGGCCGCGCTGGTGGGCGCCGCCTTCGCGATCGGCACCCTGTTCGCGGGTGTGCATTTCATCGTCCAGGGGTGGATGGCCCCCGCATTTAAATGGACGAACTTTATCGGCATGGGCGAGGTCGCGATCATGACGCCGATCCTCGTCCTGGCGGCGGTGGCGCTGGCGGTTATCGCTTCGGCGTTCTCGCTCGCGAAGTACACGAAGGCGTGAGTCTCATGTCCCGTTCTGCGAATCGTCCCGGTCGTCGCGCACTGCGCGCCGGCGCGCTGGCCCTTGCTATCGCCTCGTTTGCGGCGATGAGCCAGGCACTGCCCGCGCGCGCGGACG
>CALBAF010000033.1 GCA_937926415.1 uncultured Actinomyces sp. | reverse complement strand
AGATGGGCTGGCCAATGATGGCTTCCACCCGCCGACGGTTCTCGTGCGCGGCGGCGGGATCATCACCACAGTGAATACCCAGGTTCAGGCCACCCGGAGCCGATCCGGTGGATCCGGACGCTGCCGGAGCGGGCGATGGGGCCTTGGGGCAGGCCTTTTCTTGCTGGGGAGTCTGCCCGTCGGGAGCCACCGGTGTAGTGCCGTCCCGAGGTGCGTCATCGGTGGAGTCGGCGCTGGCCCCCCACGGTCCCTGGCTGACGCCGCCGCTGCGCAGCGTGAAGGTCCAGCCGAGGGAGGGATGCGGTGCCGACGGCATGGGCAGGAAGGCGTGGTCGTCGTTCAGGGAGATCGTCATGGCGTCTGTTCCTTCAGGCCCCTTCTGATGAAGCGGCTGGGGGCTGGGCGGGCAATGCAATCTGCAACTCGGCAGCTAACGTCAGCAGGTCGGACGGTATGGGGGCAACAAACACCTGCGACTCCTGGGTGGCAGGATGGATGAGCTGGAGCTGCCACGCGTGCAGGGCCTGGCGGGCAAAGCCGGTCAGTGGCTTGCCACCGTACAGGGTGTCGCCCACCAACGGATGGCCGATATGAGCCATGTGCACGCGGATCTGGTGGGTGCGGCCCGTCTCCAGGTGCACCTCGGTGAGCTGGGCGCCCGCCATGAGCTCGAGCGTGTCGTAGTGGGTGACGGCGCGCTTGCCGCCATCGATGACCGCCATGCGCCATTCGCGGGAAGGATGTCGCCCGATGGGCGCGTCGATCGTGCCCGAGGCCGGATCAAGGTGACCAGCCACGACGGCGTGGTACACCTTCTCGATCGTGCGTTCCTTGAAGGCACGCTTCATGACCGTGTAGGCAAGTTCGGACTTGGCGACCATCATCGCCCCGGAGGTACCAACGTCGAGGCGGTGCACGATGCCCTGACGCTCGGGGGGACCATAGCTGGTGATGCGGTAGCCTGCGGCCTCCAGGTTGCCCAGGACCGTGGGGCCTTCCCAACCCGGACCCGTGTGCGCGGCGACACCGACGGGCTTGTCGACGACGACAATGTCCTCGTCGTCGTAGAGGATCGCCATGTCGGTGACCGGAGTTGGCTTGCTCTCCGGCTCCGGGATGGTGACCTCAATGATGTCCATGGCCCCGAGGCGATCGGACTTACCCGCGGCCACGCCATTGACGAGGACGTGCCCCTCCCCCGCCAGCTCCGCGCAGCGCGAGCGCGACAGGCCGAGCATACGGGCCAGAGCAGCATCCACCCTCTCACCCACGAGGGCGTCGGGGACGGGAAGCATACGCGAACTCACTGGACATCCTCCTTCGAGGGTTCACGTGACAGCGCGAGCGCCAGCAAAGGCGCCCCGAGGACGATCCAAATGTCAGCGACGTTGCCGACGAACCAGTCGCTGTAGGCGATGAAGTCGGTGACGTGGCCGATCCCGAAGCCGGGCTCGGCAGTGAGCCGGTCGATCAGGTTACCAACGGCCCCACCTGCCAGCAGTGCGATCGCCAGCAGCGTCGACGCGCGGTGCACGCGCCGAGCCATGACGACCAGCACGCCAATGATGACGACGGTAAAAATCGTGAGAATCCACGTCTTACCCGCAGCAAAAGAGAAAGCGGCACCCGAGTTGTGCACGAGGGACAGCGAGAGCCACTGCCCGATGAGCGGGCGCGGCGCCTGACCGTCGAGAGCGGCGCGCGCCCACATCTTCGACGCCTGATCGGTGATGATCGCGGCAGCGAACACGAGGCCCGCGTACATCCACGTCGCGCGGGTGTGAGTCGGGTGGGAGGAGTCAGCCATGGTTCCCTATCTTAAACGAGCGGCGGCGGCGCACCACGAAGTGCACCGCCGCCGGTCAAAGCGATTGCGATCAGTTCTCGCCGTTATCGACCTCTTTGAGGAGGGTCTCGAGGTGGTTGCGCAGGTTCGAACGGTACTCGGCCTCGAAGGTACGCAGGCCGTTGATCTTGTTCTCGAGCAGCTCGCGCTCCTGGTCGAGCTGGGAGAGCAGCGAATCCTTCTGCTTCTGGGCGTCGGCGATGATCGCGTCGCGCTCGGCGTTGGCCTCGGCGATGATCTTCGCGGACTGCTCTTCGCCGTCGCGCACGTACTCGTCGTGGACGCGCTGGGCGAGGGCCAGCATGGAGGTGGCGGACTCGGCGTCCTGCGGGCCGGTGAGGGCCGGGGCGGCAGGAGCCGGGGTCTCGACGACCGGGGCAGCCACGGGGGCGGGGGTCTCGGCCGGCGCGTAGTCGGCGTTGGAAAGCTCGGCGACGCGACGCTCAGCGGCCTCGAGCTTTTCCTTCAGATCCTGGTTCTCCATCTGCAGGGAGTAGATGGTGGAGACAACCTCGTCGAGGAACTCGTCAACCTCGTCCTGGTCGTATCCCTCGCGGAACTTGACGTACTGGAACTTCTTGTTGAGGACATCCTCGGTGGTGAGCAGGGCCATTTCTTCGCCTCTCGGTCGTTTCGATTGGACGCGCGGGAGCCGCACGCCTGGACGACCGGGAAGGCCGCCCGCTATCACGTCACGAAAATAATAACTGAAATTGTCACACTAGCAACATCCATCACGAGGTGGGAGGCATTTTTGTGGGACCTCTCATCCCCCTATTTGAAGCCTAAAGACTCAAAAAGTACAGGAAACTAGCGAAGCGCTGCCCAACGATAAGCACCAGGAATAACAGCATGAAACCGACATCGATTGCCATGCCTCCACCCAGGCGCAGGGGCGGAACGAAGCGTCCGATCCACCGGATCGGGGGGTCAGTCAGCGCGTAGAGAACATTCGCGAGGACAAGCAGAATTCCGCTCGGGCGCCATCCGCGCGCGAAAAACGGGACCCAGTCCAGAATGACACGCGCAAACAGTACCATCATGTAGAGGTTGAGGAGAACACTCAGCCCCCACCCGATCCAGCCAAGAATGGCCACGAGCGACCTCAGCCCTGGTTGTAGAGAGAACCGCGGCGACCAGCCGTGTTGTCGCCCGCAACCTCGACCGTGGCCGGGGACAGCAGGAACACGCGGTTGGTGACGCGCTCGATGACGCCGTGCAGACCGAAGGTCAGGCCGGCTGCGAAATCAACCAGGCGACGCGCCTCTTCTTCACCCATGTCGGTGAGATTGATGATGACGGGCGTGCCGTCGCGGAACGCCTCGCCGATCGTCACGGCGTCAGAGTATGCGGTGGGGTGGATCGTCACGATGCGCGTGAGATCCTCGGCCCGCTCGTCACGGCGGACGCTCGTCAGGGTCGGACGGGACACGGGAGTAATGTCGGCCACGGGTGCTACCTCTTCCACCTCGTCGAATTCATCGAATTCATCGATGGGCTCCTCCGGTGAGTACCAGCCCATAAACTTACGTGCGCGTGCACCGAACGACTCGCTCATTGTTCCTCCTTCAGCCGATGCATAGCCACAAGCTACAGTTACCGAGCGACAACGCCGGGCAGCGCGCTCGGCGCGTCGCAAGGAGGGTACCGGCGACCCTCGTCACGGGCATTTCAACGGCGAGGGCGGGGCGCACTCAGGCCGTCAAGCCACGGCTCTGCGAGGGGTACGGGTGCGGGTCAGGCGGGGACGATGATGAGTGCCTGGCGACCGCAGGAGGGGTCGGCGCGATACGAGAATAGGTCGACGTCCTCGAGGGTGCAGCGCTCATCGATATCGACGCTCACACCCAGAGCCTCCAGTGAGACGGCCGCAGCGTGGGGCAGGTCGAGCGCCGAGGTTCCCCACGAGGTGACAGAACGAATGCCCGGAACGAACGAAGCGCTTTCGTCAGCCATGTCGGCGGGCACCTCGTAGCAGCGACCGCAGATCGCCGGGCCAATCAAGGCCTCGATGGGACCGTCGACGAGGCCACGGATACGTCGGGCCGCCTCGGCAAGGATTCCACCGAGGAGGCCGCGCCGACCCGCATGCACGGCGGCGACTACCTGGCCGGAGGCAGCGGAAAAGACAACGGGCAGACAGTCAGCGGTCTGCACGGCGAGGGCTGGAGCCCCCTCCCAACCGCGGGCATCGACGATGACGCCATCGGCGTCGACGGGGCCCCACTCCCCCGTCGCGGGCTGGATCAATGCCTCGCCCGCGCCGGACAGGGTTGGCCGGCCGTCGACGGAAACAATGAGTTCCACTCGCGTCGAATGGGTCTGATCCATCCAGACGACGTCGCGCCCCAGGATCTGTGCCAGATCGCGACGACGCTCGCGCACGAGGGACTCCTGATCACCGACGTGCAGCCCAACGTTGCCGCATAGCGCACCGGTGCCCGGGTACCGGCCCAGAGCTTGTCACTCATCAGCGCAGGAAGGGAGGGATATCCAGCTCTTCCTTCTCAGGCGCCTCGGGGTAGACGCGAGGAACCTCGAAGGAGTGCTCGGACTCGGATTCCTCGTACTCGACAGCAGCGGGCGTCTCGACCGGGGCAGGGGCTGCCTCACGCACGGGGGCCGCAACATCGGCGCGGTGCTGCGGGCGACGCGTCGACAGCTGGGTGATGCGGGTCGTCTCCGCGGCCGGGGCCTTGGCCTCGGGGGCGGCGGGACGCTGCTGCGCGACAGGAGCGGACACGCGGGAGACGGTCGGACGCGACAGGGCCGTATCCGTGGCCTCATCGAAGCCGGCGGCGATAACCGTCACGCGGATCTCGTCACCCAGAGCATCGTCGATGACGTTACCGAAGATGATGTTGGCCTCGGGGTGGGCTGCCTCGCGCACGAGCTGCGAGGAGCTGTAGACCTCTTGCAGGCTGAGGTCGGAGCCACCCTGGAAGAACATGAGCACGCCGTGGGCGCCGTCGATCGACGCTTCCAGCAGCGGGGACGAGATGGCGCTCTCGACGGCGCGCAGCGCGCGATCCTCGCCGGTGGCCGCGCCGATACCCATGAGGGCCGAGCCGGCATCCTTCATGACCGACTTGACGTCGTTGAAGTCAACGTTGATCAGGCCGGGGGTCGTGATGAGCTCAGTGATGCCCTGGACACCCGAGAGGAGGACCTGGTCGGCGGCACGGAAAGCGTCAAGCACGGAGATGTTCGCGTCGGAGATCTCCAGAAGACGGTCGTTCGGGATGACGATGAGAGTGTCGACCTCTTCGCGCAGGGTCGTCACGCCGCCCTCAGCCTGAGCCGCACGGCGGTTGCCCTCGAAGGAGAAGGGACGGGTCACGACGCCCACCGTCAGCGCGCCCGCGTCACGGGCGATCTTGGCGACAACGGGGGCCGCACCGGTACCGGTGCCACCGCCCTCACCAGCGGTCACGAAGACCATGTCCGCACCCTCAAGCGCGGCGGTAATCTCGTCGATGTGGTCCTCCGCAGCCTTGCGGCCGACGGCCGGATCTGCGCCAGCGCCGAGGCCGTGCGTCAGCTCGCGGCCGATGTCGAGCTTCGTCTCAGCATCGGACATGAGCAGAGCCTGCGCGTCAGTGTTGACGGCAATGAACTCAACGCCCTTGAGGCCGACCTCGATCATTCGGTTCACGGCGTTAACTCCGCCGCCGCCGACGCCGACGACCTTGATCACTGCCAGGTGGTTTTGCGGTGTCGCCATGGATGTCTCCCTTGCATCAGACCCTCAACCTCTAGTTGAAGGTTGATGTTTAACGTGCTTCGTGTCGGGAAGAACCTAGGGGTCCGCGCGCATTCCTTCAAGCCAACACGCGGACAAAAGAAAAGGCTTAACTGGTCACAGGGTGATTCGGCGACGACACGTCGTAGATGCTCGCCTGAACATTGGCCAGCAACGTGGCCAACACGCGCGCCTTTTGCGGCGCGTCTCCGCGGGTTCCCCACTTGACAGTCTGTCCGCCACGCAGCGTGAAGTTCACCTGCGTCCCCGTCGACGTCACAGCCGACACCTGAGAGCGTGTGGCTTCGTCCAGCGCGCCGAGCACGGAAGCAATATCCGCGGCGCCCGTCGCTCGATCCTCCGGCAGCGTCGCCACCGGATAATCGCCCGCCGACGCCACCTGCTGGAAGGCGACACCCTGATCATCCCCCAGCCAGTAGCCAGTTGATGTTGCCTCGACGGCCATGCCCGTTCGCATCGTCACGGAGACTCGCAGGCTCGTGGGCCAGCGGCGCGACACGGTCGCGCTGCGCACGGCCACGTTCGACTCGACGGCGCGAGCCACCGCCTGCGTGTTCAGGCGAGTCAGCGGCACGCCTTCGAAGGAGGCGATCGACTCACGCACGGACTCCGCCGTGACGAGCGTGCCGTCCTCCCCCGACACCACAACAGCCGAGGACGAGAAAGCGAATACGGGTGAGAAGA
>CALBAF010000032.1 GCA_937926415.1 uncultured Actinomyces sp. | reverse complement strand
AGCCAAGTGACCGCCGCGTACGTCCAGGCACACGGCGACGCGCTCACCAAAAGCGTCGATGGCCTCGCAGACGGCGTCGATGTCACCCAGCGCCTGCGTCGCGATGTTGACGCGTTCGGGACGCATGGCCAGCCCGGCCTCGATGGCCGCTCGGCTCGTGATGCCGCCCGATAGCTCGACGCGCACGGGAACCTCGCGGATCACGCGGGCGAGCAGCTCAGAGTTCTCGCCGCGACCAAACGCCAGGTCCAGGTCCACGAGGTGCACCCAGCGCGCCCCGGCCTCGTGAAACGAACGGGCGATATCAATCGGGCTCCCCCAGGAGCCCTCATCGATCGATCCCGAGGACAGGCGCACGGCCTGCCCGCCCGTCACGTCGATCGCGGGCAGCAGTTCGAGGATCGTCATGACTGCTTGTTACGTCGCAGCCAACCGAAGGGGCCACCGCCCTGGCAGCTGCCGTCAGCAGCCACGGAATCCTTGTAGTCGGCGGGCGTCGTGCGCCCCAGCAGGAGATCCTCCGTCGCCGCGGGCATCGCGCCGAGCAGCAGGCCCGCCGGAATCGTCTCCTCCGGCTCACCGCTCACGTAGCGCTGGGCAGAAATACGGCCCGAGACACCCGGCTCCACGCCGTCCCCCTCGACGAGCCAGCTCATGAGAGCGACCGCCCCGTACTTCGACAGGTTCGAGACGGCCCTGGCCACGCGATCCACCGCGTCGGGCATCGGGCGCTGGCCGGTCAGCAGAGCATCGAGCTCCTCCTCGTCGGTCGGCGTCGTCTCAACACGCAGCCACACGGCGGTCCACGGCTTGAGACGCACGATCGACTCACGCACACCGGTCAGCGCGAGCAGCGAATGCAGCGCCTCCGGGTAGGAAATCGGGGCGAGCACGAGGGCAACCGACAGGCGGCCGCCCTCCAGGTGCAGGGACTCGTCGACGGGAGTGTCGTCCGGATCAAGGGACGGCAGGGAATCGCCCGCGGGGGGCGTCGATCCCAGCGATGCAACCAGCGACTGGAACTCCGCGTCGATATCGTCGTTGTGAGCGCTCACCGCTCCTCCTTATACTGTGTGTCTCTACCCAAGGATACTGTTCATCCACGCCCTCGCGCGTGATGCGCTCTCCACCAGCGAAAGGACTCACCATGAGCACACCGACGATCCCCGTGCGCGGGGAGATCAAGCTCGGCCAATTCGTCAAGCTCGCCTCCCTCGCGGAAGACGGCGCACAGGCCCGCGAACTCATCCAGGCCGGCGACGTGACCGTCAACGGCGAGGTGGAGACGCGCCGCGGCCACCACCTGAGCGCAGGCGACCTCGTCGAGGTCGACGCCCCCTGGGGACGGGCCGCCGCGATCGTCGGGTCCGCCTCCTGAGGGCATTCCCCCAACGACACGAGCCGGGTCCGCACGGGCCCGGCTCGCATCATGTCAGGACGAGGTGACGACACCGCCCGCGCCGACCACTGCCTTGATGTGACTGAAGAAGGCGCTCGTCTGCTCGACACGCAGCTTGGGATCCAGCTCGACGACCGTCGTGCGTCCGGGCTCCGTCAGGTGCAGGCGTACCGGTGAGCCACCCGGGTAGGACTCGAGGACGCCGCGCAGGTCGGTGAGGAGTTCGGGCGTGCATCGAGCGGCCGGCAGGCGCAGGTCGAGGGGCAGGTCCGCCCCACCCGACAGGTCCAGGAGGGTCATCGACTGACCGTAGATGGTCATGCCCTCCTCGCGGACGTTCACCTTTCCTTCGATCTGAACGATGATGTCCTGGGCGAGGTAGGTCTGAATCGACTCGTAGGAGCGCGGGAAGAAGAGCACGTCCACCGAGCCCGACAGGTCCTCGATCGTCGCGATCGCCCACGCGTTGCCCTGCTTCGTCACCTTCGTCGTCACGCCCGACACGAGGCCGGCGATCTTGACGATGCGGTCCGCCATCGCCCCGTCCGAGCCCACGACCTGCGCGATCTCGTAGTCCTGGTGGCGAGCCAGCGCCGCCTCCACGCCGCGCAGCGGGTGGTCGGAGACGTACAGGCCCAGCATCTCGCGCTCAGCCGCCAGCTTCGTCTTACGGTCGAACTCGGGCAGGTCCGGGATGTCGATCGTCAGGCCCGAGCCCGTGTCCTCGTCCTCGCCCAGAGCGCCGAACAGATCGAACTGTCCAATCGCCTCGTTGCGCTTGACATCGATGATCGCGTCCACGGCCTCGTCGCAGCGTGCGAGGAGGGCGCGGCGCGTGTGCCCCATCGAGTCGAAGGCGCCGGCGCGAATGAGGGACTGGATCGTGCGCTTGTTGCACACCACCTGGGGAACCTTGTCCAAGAAGTCCTGGAACGAGGAGAACCGCCCCTTTTCGGCGCGGGTTTCAACGATCGCGTCGACGACCGGGCCGCCCACGTTCTGGATGGCGCTCAGGCCGAAGCGGATCGCCTCCCCGTCAGGCGCAAAGTTACCCATCGACGCGTTCACGTCCGGGGGCAGGACCGTGATGTCCATGTGGCGGCACTCCGCCAGGTACAGGGCTCGACGATCCTTGTTGTCCTTCGTCGAGGTCAGCAGGGCCGCCATGTACTCCGTCGGGAAGTTCGCCTTGAGGAAGGCCGTCCAGTAGGAGACGAGGCCGTAGGCCGCCGAGTGGGCCTTGTTGAAGGCGTAGGCGGAGAAGGGAACGACGACGTCCCACAGGGCCTTGATCGACTCCTCGGAATAGCCGTTGTCCACCATGCCCTGGCGGAAGCCCTTGAACTGCTGGTCCAGGACCTCCTTCTTCTTCTTACCCATGGCCTTACGCAGAATGTCTGCCTGGCCCAGCGTGTAGCCCGCCAACTTCTGGGCGATCTGCATGACCTGCTCCTGATACACGATCAGGCCGAATGTCGTACCCAGAATGTCCTCGAGCGGCTCCGCCAGCTCGGGGTGAATGGGCGTGATCTCCTGACGACCGTTCTTACGCAGCGCGTAGTTCGTGTGGGAGTTCGCACCCATCGGGCCGGGGCGGTACAGGGCACCGACGGCCGAGATGTCTTCGAAGTTGTCGGGCTTCATGAGCTTGAGGAGGTCGCGCATGCCGCCGCCATCCAGCTGGAAGACGCCGAGAGTCTCGCCTCGTCCCAGCAGCTCGTAGGTCTTCTTGTCGTCGAAGGTCAGGTGATCGAGATCCGGGTCCGGCTTACCGTTGAGCGCGATGTTCTCGAGCGCGTCGGACACGACCGTGAGGTTACGCAGGCCCAGGAAGTCCATCTTCAGCAGGCCCAGCGTCTCGCACGTCGGGTAGTCGAACTGGGTGATGATCGCGCCGTCCTGCGGGCGCTTCATGACCGGGATGATGTCGGTGAGCGTGTGGGAGCTCATGATGACCGCACACGCGTGCACGCCCCACTGGCGCGTCAGTCCCTCCAGGCCGAGCGCGTACTGGACGACCTCGTGCGTGTCCGGGTTCTCCTCGTAGAACTTACGGAACTCCGAGGCCTCGGCGTAGCGCTTGTCCTTCTCGTCGAAGATGCCGTGGACCGTGATGTCCTTGCCCATGATCGCCGGGGGCAGCGCCTTGGTGAGCTGCTCGCCGACCTTGAAGTCCTTGCCGAGGATACGCGCGGAGTCCTTCAGGGCCTGCTTGGTCTTAATCGTGCCGTAGGTGACGACCTGGCTGATGCGGTCCTCGCCGTACTTGCGCTTGACGTAGGCGATGACCTCGTCGCGCCTACGTTCGTCGAAGTCGACGTCGAAGTCGGGCATCGAGATTCGCTCGGGATTGAGGAATCGCTCGAAAATCAGGCCGTGCTCGAGGGGGTTCAGCTCGGTGATCTTCAGGGCGTAGGCCACCATCGAGCCCGCGCCCGAGCCTCGGCCCGGTCCCACGCGGATGCCCTGGGACTTCGCCCAGTTGATGTAGTCGGCGACGGTGAGGAAGTAGCCGGGGAAGCCCATCTTGATGATGACGTCTTCCTCGTACTGGGCCTGCTTGCGCACGTCGTCTGGGATGCCGTTCGGGAAGCGGTCGCGCAGGCCTCGCTCGACCTCCTTGATGAACCACGAGGTCTTGTCTTCACCCTCGGGCACCGGGAAGTCGGGCATGTAGTTGGCGCCCTCCTTCGTGGTCGTGAAGTGCACGTCGCAGCGCTCGGCGATCTCCAGGGTCGAGTCGCAGGCGCCGGGCAGCTCGCTCCACAGCGCACGCATCTCGTCAGAGGAACGGATGTAGTAGCCGTCGCCGTCGAACTTGAAGCGGTCGGGATCGTTGATGCGCGAGCCCGAGTTGATGCACAGGAGCGCGTCCTGGATCTTGCGGTCCTCGCGCTTGACGTAGTGCGCGTCATTGGTCGCCACGAGGGGGGCGTTCATGAGCTTGGCGATCTCGAGGACCTGCTGGTGGGTGCGCCGCTCGATGTCGATGCCGTGGTCCATGACCTCGACGTAGAAGTTCTCCGCCCCGAAAATGTCGCGCAGCTCCGCGGCCTCAGCCACGGCCTCGTCCCACTGCCCCAGACGCAGGCGCGTCTGCACGGCGCCCGAGGGACAGCCCGTGAACACGATAAGGCCCTCGTGGAACTGGCTGAGCAGCTCCTTGTCGGCGCGCGGCCACTTGCCGAACTGGCCATCCGTCGAGGCGTAGGACCCCAGGCGGAACAGGTTGTGCATGCCCGTCGTGTTGTAGGCGACGAGGGTCAGGTGGTTGTAGGAGCCGCCGGCGCTCACGTCGTCGGCACGCTGCCACGGCTCGCCCCACAGGACCTTCTGGCGGTCGAAGCGCGAGGTCCCCGGCGTCACGTACGCCTCCAGGCCGATGATCGGCTTGACGCCCGCGTTCTTGCAGTTCGTGTAAAAGTCGAAGGCACCGAAAAGGTACCCGTGATCCGTCAGGCCGATCGCGGGCTGGCCGAGGCGCGCGGCCTCTTCCGCCATCGCTTTCGTCTTCGCCGCTCCGTCGAGCATCGAATACTCGGAGTGGTTGTGAAGGTGCACGAAAGAATCAGCCATGCGTCGATTCTACTGTCCACGGCGCGCGCGACCACGTTGAACGCCCCGCGCCGGCGGTCGTTCATCTCACGGCTTGACGCCTTGCGCACGAGGCCGAGGCCGAGGAGGGCGGCGCAC
This sequence comes from uncultured Actinomyces sp., assembly GCA_937926415.1. GTDB lineage: Bacteria > Actinomycetota > Actinomycetes > Actinomycetales > Actinomycetaceae > Pauljensenia. The sequence continues at coordinate 28 of CALBAF010000032.1, read as the reverse complement.
CGTCCTGCCGGGTCAGTCGCGCGGGTGG
>CALBAF010000031.1 GCA_937926415.1 uncultured Actinomyces sp. | reverse complement strand
CAGCCACAGGACGAGGTCGGCGGCCGCCAGGTCGGCGAGCACCTGCCAGTCCGCGAGGAGGAGGTGTAGCCAATCGATGTCCTGCTCCGACAGCGGCGTCGAAGATGCTTCTTCAGCTAACTGCATGAGACTACGCATGCATCTACTCTAAAGGGAGAGGGGCCGCGAGGGCGGACCTTAGTTGTAAATGAGCGCCGGGACACGCTTCGGCGCCGCTCGTTTCGTAAGGAGAGCCATGCAGTTCACTCAGTCCATTTCCTACCCGGGCACGGTCGAGGAGGTCGTCGCCATGTACCTGACCCCCGCCTACCTGGAGCGACGCTTCGGCCAGTTCGTGGTCGAGGGATCCTCCACCGTGTCGGTGGAGGGCGAGCGCGTGTCCTTTGCGGGCACCGTGCGCCCCGAGCTGATCCCGGCGGCGGCCGCGCGCTTTGTCAAGTCCGATCTGCGCATCTCCTTCACCGAGGAGTGGGCGACGAACGAGGCCGAGGCGACCTCGCGCACGTCCGTGACCGTGGACGGCGCCCCCGTGTCCGTCGAGGCGACCTCCACGCTGGCTCCGGCCGATGCGGGCTGCACCCGCGACGTGACCGGCAACGTGTCGGTGCGCATACCACTGCTGGGCGGTCGCATTGAGAAGGAAGCGGTGGCTCACCTGGGCCGCGTCGTGGAGCGCGAGCAGGCGCTGGCCGCCAACTGGCTGGAGGAGCATCGCTGAACCTTCGCTACGCTCTGCGAGGAAACCCGCCCGCCCGGCGTTGCATTTCGGGCGGGCGGGGTCTTTTCACGACACAATAGGTCCCATGAGTGATACACCTAAATCTCTGTACATGCAGCGTACGGGCGTGCGTCAGTACGTCGCCCGCAACCAGGACGGCGCCGAGATCCGCATCGGTCACGGCCCCGGCCTCTTCTCCCCCGGTGACCTGCTCAAGCTCGCGATCGCGGGCTGCAACGCGATGAGCTCGGATGCCCGCATGGCGGCTCGCCTGGGCGACGATTTCGAGCAGTTCGTCGGCGTCTCGGGCGACTACGACCAGCAGAATGATCGTTTCACGCACGTGGACGTCGAGCTGATCCAGGACATGTCTGCCCTGTCCGAGGAAGAGATCGAGGACCTCAAGCGTCGCGCCGATGCCGCAATCAAGCGCAACTGCACGATCGAGCACTCGGTCGTCGACCAGGCGCTGCCGGCCTCGCACACGTGGACGAACGAGCGGATCAACTGACGTGAGCGTCGTCGACCGCCAGTACGAGGACCTGCTGGCGCGCATTATGCGTGAGGGCACCCCCAAGGGTGACCGCACCGGCACAGGCACTCGCTCGATGTTCGGGGGGCAGCTGCGCTACGACCTGTCCAAGGGCTTCCCGCTGATCACGACGAAGCGTGTGCACCTCAAGTCGGTGGTCGGCGAACTCCTCTGGTTCCTGTCGGGTTCGTCGAACGTGTCCTGGCTCCAGGACAACGGGATCCGCATCTGGAACGAGTGGGCGGACGAGGACGGAGAGCTGGGCCCGGTGTACGGCGTCCAGTGGCGTTCGTGGAACGCCGGGGACGGCCGCCACATCGACCAGATCTCCCAGGTCCTCGAGACGCTGAAGACAAACCCGGATTCACGCCGCATGGTGGTGTCCGCGTGGAACGTCGGCGACCTGCCGCAGATGGCGCTTGAGCCCTGCCATGCGTTCTTCCAGCTGTACGTGGCTGACGGCCGCCTGTCGCTGCAGCTCTACCAGCGCAGCGCGGACATGTTCCTGGGCGTGCCCTTCAACATCGCGTCCTACTCGCTGCTCACCCACATGTTCGCCCAGCAGGCGGGCCTGGAAGTCGGCGACTTCATTTGGACGGGCGGGGACTGCCACATCTACTCCAACCACATGGAGCAGGTGACCGAGCAGCTGAGCCGCGAGCCGTACCCGTTCCCGCGCCTGGAGCTCGGACACGCTCCCTCGATGTTCGAGTACTCCTTCGACGATGTTTCGGTGACGGACTACCAGCATCACCCCACGATCAAGGCTCCGGTCGCGGTATGACGAAGCTGGGAGCGATTTGGGCGCAGGATTGCAACGGAATCATCGGGACGGGCACGGCCATGTCCTGGCATGTTCCCGCTGATTTCCAGCACTTTAAGGACTCCACGATGGGCTGCCCGATCATCATGGGCCGCCGCTCGTGGGAGGCTCTCGGGCGCGCCCTGCCGGGCCGCACGAACATCGTCATCACCCGTACCCCCGGGTACGAGGCCGAGGGCGCTCTCGTCGTCTCCTCGGTCGATGAGGCGCTTCAGATCGCACGCGAGGAAACGGCGCGCACGGACGCCCCCTACATCTGGATCACGGGCGGTGCTCAGCTGTACGCCGAGACCCTTCCCCTCCTGGACGAGGCCGTGGTGACCGACCTGGAGCTGGACGTGGCCGCGAGCGCTCCCGAGGGTTCGACCTTCGTGTACGCGCCGCCGCTGGATCCGGCGCTGTGGCGCCAGGATATGGAGCGCAGCGACGCCGAGTGGCGTGAGCGTTCCGGCGATGCTCGCTGGAAGGTGAGCACCTGGGTGCAGCGCTAAGCACCGCTCCCCCGTTATGACGTCTGTCCGGCAAGGCCCCGCGCATCGCGCGGGGCCTTCGTCGTAGGATGCATTGTGCCCTCATCACCTTTGCTGACGAATCCGACGCTGCGCGCGCTCGTGGCGATCGCGCTGTTTACATACACGGCGCAGAACATGCTCAATGTGTCGATCGCTCCCCTGTCGCGTGCCCTGAACCTTCCGGAGTGGATCGTGGGCGCGGCCGTTTCCTTGGCGGCCGCCGCGGTGACGGCGCTCAGCCAGTTCTGGGGGCGCCGCTCTATCGCCTGGGGACGCCGGCGCGTCATCCTGCTGGCTCTGTTCTTGGCGCTCACGGCGGG
>CALBAF010000030.1 GCA_937926415.1 uncultured Actinomyces sp. | reverse complement strand
CATGCCGGACGTGTTGGGTGTGGAGCCTGACCCGTAGGACGGGCTAGTGGAAGCGCTAGGCGTCCCACCGGTGCCGTAGCTGGGCGCGCCGTGGGACGGGTAGCTGGGGGTACCTGCGCTGGGCATAGTGGGCGTGCCGCCATGTCCAGTCGGATTGGTAGGCGCTCTTGGAATATGAGGATGCGGAGTAGTTCCGGGGTGCGGCAGGTGACTGCCTAGGTTGGCCAGGCCGCTCGCCGCATCGGAACCGATTCTTGCGAGCTTCCCAGCGAGTCTACGGCTCGCGCGAACAAGATCTGACACATCACTGATGTGGGTGACTGATAGCACGATCTCACGACCGATAAAAGCGGCGCGTGATGCACCTTTAAGACCTTTGGCAGCTGCTGCAGCTCCCGCTGTAAAGTAGGTTAATGCGATATCGGGCGCGAGGCGGCCCAAAGCGCGTCCGGGGTCGTCAAACCATGTCTCTGCGTCGGTGATGCCGTAGAAAACATCCTTGAAAAACTTTTGGGGATTGTCGGCCAGTGCTGTGCAGACTGCTCCTATTTTTTCGGCAGGAACCTCCCCATACCTGAGAAAGAACTCCTCTGGAGTGAGCCCTCCCGTTATGAGACGACGGATATCGTTGAAGAGTGTTGGAGTCCCGAGGAATGCGAGGCTCAACAGATCTGTTACAGCGTCTTTAACACCAAGGGCGAATGAACCTGCAGTGCGGGATATTGCGTTGAGCCATGTGCGCTCAGGCAGCTTTGAAATACCTGTGTCCAGCACGGAGTTCAGCTGATTTCCGGCCTCGTTAACTTCGTTGACAAGTGCCTGGAAATCTTCCTCCGCACCCTGCATCGTTGCACGACCCGGCCCCTCGTCGCACGAGGCGTCGATCATAGGGATGCCCCCCTCGGCTTGGGCGCGGCTCCGTGCGTCAGCCTTGTTGTTCTGTGCCTGCTCGACAGCCCGACGGCCCTGTTCCCATCGCGAGCGAATCTCGTCGCACTGGCTCTGTGCCGACTGCAATGTCGATGCATACGTCGAGTACGCGGTCGAAGCGCTTGAGAATGCTTCCTGTGCGTCGAGCCACCCCTGTAGCTGGAGCTTGTACTTTTCGCGGAAACGATCCGCGGCGCGTCCCGTCCATCCGTCGGCTTCTAATGTGGAGAGACTTGAATATATCTCTGCGAATTCGTTCGCACGATCCATCATGACCGCGGCGCGTGTGGCAATGCCACCGGGATCTCCGCCAATAGTAAAAACAGGTGCACCCTGTGCAACAACACCCATGCCTGCTACATTCCCGATCCGACGA
>CALBAF010000029.1 GCA_937926415.1 uncultured Actinomyces sp. | reverse complement strand
CAGGTCGCATTGATAGGCTGACGCCACGCTCGGCAAGCCGAAGGGCATGCGAACGTAGCTGTGTGGTGGACCCTCGCAACGCCCCACGCGCGAAGGCCAGAGGCGCTCCTGAGACGCGGCTCGGTTGAGTCCTGGTACGTCGATGCAGACGCGCAGCCCACCATCCTCGCCTGGATGGGGAGCTGCGCCTCGTGAGCGGCGGTCGCCGCGCATGGCCCTTGCGTCCTACAGTTCCTGAGTGGTCTTGGTGATGAACTCCTGAGTGGTGGGCACTCCTTGCCCTGTGCTCTCCTGAGGAACACGTGCTGCGAAGCACGCCTCCAAGTGGTGCCCGAGCGCCTCCCTCGTGATGTTGGCAAGGTCTGAGGCCCTCCAAAAGAGAGCCCCCGAGCCCTGCCTGAGGAGGGCGCCGGGCGCGCCTTCCTATGCGATGGAAGGAGGTTCCCCCTGGGCAGGCACGGGCCCTGAGGGGCCTGCCTCCTGAGGGGCCGGGCCGGTCGATGTCTTCTTCTTCTTGGGGGTGGTCTCGGGAAGCCTCCTGCTTCCGCGATCCGGGTCTTCCAGTGATGCGGCCTGAAAGGCTCGTTCCAGGGAACACACCGCGTCCTTCTCTTCACAGGGCACCGTGATGACTCCACCGCTTCCTGGCATCTTGAGGACGTTGTAGCCGTGGTGAGTTACGGCCATGAACTTGGCCAGCGCTGGGTACCCAAGGATGGCGTTGTACGGCAGGCGAATGTGAGCGACGTCGAAGTCGATGAGCTCGGTGCGGTAGTTGTCGCGCTGTCCGAAGGTGACAGGGAGGCGGACCTGCCCTATCGGGGTGGTGGAGCCGTCGGTCACTCCTGAGAAAGGCTTGGTAGGCTGGAGCTGCTCATATGGCACTTGGAGGTTGTCGAACGTGTCGACGGACAGGACGTTGAGCCCTGCGCCGCCGTCGATGAGGGTCTTGGTGACTTGCACATTGCTGATGATTGGGGAGCAAAGCATCGGGAGGACTCCGGCTGTGGCCGCGCACTTGAGCTGATCCGCTGAGCTGAACGTGATGGCGCACGCCGACCACCTGAGAGGGCGCGTGGCCTCGAGCTTGGGGAGGACTGCATTCACCTCGCGAGCAAACTGCTTGAAGATGCGCTGAGAGGCTGGGGCTTGAGCGCCGCCCAAGATGCAAGCGATTGCGCGCGGCTCCTGGAAGCCCCCAGCCCCCTCGTCCTGGTGGCGGTCCTCATTTCTCCTTGGCTGCGGCGGCAGTGGAGGGAGGCCTGCGTTGCCTTGCGGGCGATCCTCACGAGGCTGATCCCTCCAACCTCCCTCGCGAGGCTGGTCCTGCCAGCGGTCCTCGCGAGGCCGGTCATGCCACCCTTGGCAAGGGCCGCGGTCGTCCCAGCGTCCT
>CALBAF010000028.1 GCA_937926415.1 uncultured Actinomyces sp. | reverse complement strand
GCTGAGGCCCCCGCGCCGGCCCCCGTCGCTGCGACCCCCGCCGCCGATCAGTCTGACTCGGCTGCTTCCCGCTCGGAGACCCGTTCCGACGCGACCTCCGATGCCTCCGCCCGTCAGGCCACCCTGAACGCGGCCGGCGGCGACATCGTCTCCGTTGCCCTCGGCCTGACCGGTATCCCCTACGTCTACGGTGGCGAGTCCCTCGGTGGCCTCGACTGCTCCGGCCTGGTCAAGTACGCGTACGCGGCTGCTGGCATCAACCTGCCGCACTCCTCGTCCGCTCAGACCGCTGGCGGCACCATCGTGTCCGACCCGCAGCCCGGCGACATCGTGTCCTACCCCGGCCACGTCGCCATCTACATCGGCGGCGGCCAGATGGTTGAGGCCACGGTGCCCGGCCGTCTCTCCCAGATCTCGCCGGTCCGCGCTGGCGCCACCTACGTGCGCTACTGAGCCGCGATAGACAGCTAACGATCCCCGCAGCCCCCACGGGCTGCGGGGATCGCTGTTTGTCCTCGGGTTGGGCTTTCGCGGATCGTTAAAATACGGCACAATATAAGTGACTGCCACCACGAGGAGGACATCATGAGTTCTACCGAAGTCATTCTGGTCGGTGTCGATGGCTCGACGGAGAGCCTTGCCGCCGTCAAATGGGCCGCTGATCGCGGCGCGCGCACCGGAGCGCGCATCCATTGCCTGTGTACGTACGCGCTGGCCTCGTATTCTGCGGCCGCCCTGGACGGCGGATACGCCGTTCTCGATGATGAGGCCCTGAAGGCGGGTGCTGAACAAGTCGTCGAGGAGGCAAAGGCCCTAGCTCGCGAACGCGGAGCGACGCACGTCTCGGGTTCGACCGAACCCGGTGACCCGGCGGGGGTGCTCATCGACTTCTCCGCCGAGGTGGACATGATCGTCGTCGGTTCCCGCGGCGGCGGTGGATTTGCCGATCGCCTCCTGGGGACGGTCTCCTCCGCCCTGCCCGCCCACTCGAAGTGTCCCGTTGTCGTCGTACCCCGCCA
>CALBAF010000027.1 GCA_937926415.1 uncultured Actinomyces sp. | reverse complement strand
TCTACGTCTCCTTCCCCTCCCTGAAGTCCGGCGAGTCCCCTCACACCGCCGAGCTCATCTCCTTCTGTGACGCGCGAGCCTTCCGGCAGTGGGCCGAGCAGCCCCGAGAAAACCGCGGCCCCGAGTACTTCGCTCTCAAGGAGCGCATCGCCCAAGGCATGCTGGAGCTGGCTGAGAGCGCGGCCCCGGGGCTGACCGAGCTCGTGGACTACGTGGAGACCTCCACTCCTTTGACCTACGAGCACTACACCGCTCATCCCGCCGGGGCCTTCTACGGACCTCCGGCCACTCCGCTGAGGTTCCGGTCCCGCCCCCTGGGGCCGCGCACGGCCGTCCCCGGTCTGTTCCTCTCCGGCCAGGACGCCGGGAGCGCCGGCATCATGGGAGCCATGATGGGCGGAGTCGCAGCCGCGTGCCAGGTCCTTGGGCCTCGCGGGTATCCCACCATCGCCTCCGCCCTGCGCGAGAGGCCCGAGGCTCCTGAGTCTCGAGCAGTGCACCCACTGCCCGAGGGCAAGCACCTCGCCACCCTGGTCGCCAAACGGCGTCTGACTCCCAGCGTGTGGGAGGCGGAGCTGCAGCTGGACGGCAGGATCGGCCCGTGGACGCCAGGACAGTTCGCCCGTCTGCACGTGGGCGATGACGCATGGCGTGACTACTCGATCGCAGGCCTGGAGGACAATCGCCTTCAGCTACTCATCTCCACCCGGACAGGCGGCCCGGGATCCCGGTTCATTGAGAACGCGGACACGGGCGCGCAGACAGTGGTGGAGCTGCCCCTGGGAGGCTTCGGGCTCGTCGACTCGGGCAGGCGCCGTCTGTTCATCGCCACTGGCACGGGAATCGCGCCCATGCTGGCCATGTTCGCTCAGGCTGCCGGCCTGGAGCGCGACATTCTGCTCTTCGGGTGCCGTCACCAGGAGGAGGACCTGACCACCAGGATCGGCTCTCCGATGCCGGGAACCGTCGTGCGCTGCCTGAGCCGCCAGGAGGCTCCGGACGCGTTCCACGGACGAGTCACCCAGGCCCTCACCGCACTCGCTCACGACCTCCAGCTCGACCCCGAGTGCACGGACGTCTACCTGTGCGGTTCGGCGGCAATGGTGGCAGACGCACGAGACGTGCTCGAGCGCGAGGGCTACACG
>CALBAF010000026.1 GCA_937926415.1 uncultured Actinomyces sp. | reverse complement strand
GGTCCCCGCCCGCGCCTCAAAGCCGTGCGTCCCGCCGCTGCGGGAAACTCGCTATCAGTCGTTCATGAAATGACGCTCGTCCAGGATCTGCGCGCCGCCGCCCACCAGCGAGGGCAGGTGCTCGTTTGCGTGGTGGCCGCAGAAGTACAGCTGGCCACCCGAAGGCATCGTCGCACGAACCCAGGCGCGAGCGCCGCAGGCGTCGCAACGATTCGCCGCGTTCAGCTGCGGCTCGTCCAGTACGGGGCGTTCAAGAGTCTGTGCGTTCATGCTTCCATCACACACCATCACCCCGCGCCGCGCACCCCTGTTCACCCGGGGCGCAATCGACCGCCCGACCACTGACACAGTGGAACGGGGGAGTGGAAATCCCTCCAACCACAGACCCGATCCGCCCCGAAAGCGTGCCCACCAGTGCGATCTGGCCCCGGCCTCGTCAATCGTGGAAAGCATCCCAGAACCCGCGCCACGCGCACCGTTGGCCACAAACGAGCGTTGACCCACATATGATGCACATCGTGACTCCTACCGACGCATCCGACTACAACGCACGGCACCTCTCGGTCCTCGAGGGGCTCGAAGCCGTGCGCAAACGCCCCGGCATGTACATCGGCTCGACCGACCACCGGGGCCTCATGCACTGCCTCTGGGAGATCATCGACAACGCGGTCGACGAGGCCCTCGAAGGTCACTGCGACACGATCGACGTGCGCCTGCACCCCGACCACTCCGCCTCCGTCGCCGACAATGGCCGAGGCATCCCCGTCGACATCGTGCCCGGCCAAGGCCTGACGGGCGTCGAGGTCGTCTACACCAAGCTCCACGCCGGCGGTAAGTTCGGCGGCGGCTCCTACGCGGCCTCGGGCGGCCTCCACGGCGTCGGTGCCTCCGTCGTCAACGCACTGTCGGCCCGCCTCGACGTGCAGGTTGATCGCGGCGGCAAGACCCACGAGATGTGCTTCCGTCGCGGCGAGCCCGGCGAATTCGACGACTCGAAGCAGCGCACCCCCAACTCGCCCTTCAAGCCCTTCGTGGACGGCTCGACCCTCAAGACCGTCGGCAAGGTGAAGAAAACCCAGACCGGCACGCGCGTGCGTTTTTGGGCGGACTTCCAGATCTTCCCGGCCACCGAGGGCTTCTCCTGGGAGAACCTGCTGGCGCGCGCCCGCCAGACCGCGTTCCTCGTGCCCGGCCTGACCATCAACTGCTACGACGAGCGCGGCGAAGAGGAGCTCCACGAGAGCTTCCGCTTCGACGGCGGCGTCGTCGACTTCGCGAACTGGCTCGCCTCCGACGGCCCCGTCACCGACACCTGGCACATCACGGGCGAGGGCAGCTATAACGAGACCGTGCAGGCCCTGGACTCCGAGACCGGGCACCTGCGCGCCACCGAGGTCGAGCGCACCTGCGAGGTTGACATTGCGCTGCGCTGGGGCATCGGCTACGACACGACCGTCCAGTCTTTCGTCAACATCATCGCCACCCCCAAGGGCGGCACCCACGTCACCGGCTTCGAGCAGGCTGTCCTCAAGACCCTGCGCGCCGCGATCGACAAGAACGCCCGTAAGCTCAAGGTCGGCGCGAAGGACGGGCGCCCCGAAAAGGACGATGTCCAGGCCGGCATGACCGCCGTCATCACCGTGCGCTTCCCCGAGCCTCAGTTCGAGGGGCAGACCAAGGAAACGCTGGGCACGCCCCAGATCCGCACCGTCGTCAACCGCGTGGTCTCTGACTGGCTCAAGGCCAAGTTCGCCTCCTCCAAGCGTGACGATAAGCAGCAGACCTCCCTCCTCATGGAGAAGGTCGTCGGCGAGATGAAGGCTCGTGTCTCCGCACGACTGCATAAGGAAATCTCCCGCAAGAAGAACGCGCTCGAAACCTCCTCGCTGCCCGCCAAGCTCGCGGACTGCCGCCTCGAGGACGTCGAGGAGACCGAGCTTTTCATCGTCGAGGGCGACTCCGCCCTGGGCACGGCCAAGGCCGCCCGCAACTCCCACTACCAGGCCCTGTTCCCGATTCGAGGCAAGATCCTCAACGTGCAGAAGGCCTCGACCGCAGACATGCTGGCCAACGCCGAGTGCGCCAACATCATCCAGGTGATCGGCGCGGGCTCGGGCCGCACCTTCGACCTGTCTCAGGCTCGCTACGGCAAGGTCATCCTCATGACCGACGCCGACGTGGACGGCGCGCACATCCGCACCCTGCTGCTGACACTGTTCTTCCGCTACATGCGCCCCATGGTCGAGGCCGGCCGCATCTACGCCGCCGTCCCGCCCCTGCACCGCATCGAGGTCGCGGGCAAGGGACGCAAGAAGCGCGAGTACATCTACACCTACTCTGAGGATGAGCTACATCGTAAGCTCGCCGCCCTGCGTCGCTCGGGCCGCACGTGGAAGGAACCCATCCAGCGGTACAAGGGCCTGGGTGAGATGGACGCTGACCAGCTCGCGGAGACCACGATGGACCGGGCGCACCGCTCGCTGCGCCGCATCACGCTGGCGGATGAGGAGGCCCTGCGCCAGGCCGAGGACGTGTTCGAGCTGCTCATGGGTTCGACCGTGGGTCCGCGCAAGGAGTTCATTGTCGAGGAGTCGGCGGGGCTGGATCGTACGCGAATCGACGCGTAATCAGGGCAAAAATCCCCGCGCGCTGCACAAACGTTCACGCGCGTTGACCAAATGTCAAGCGCCAGTGTGACTAAAGGCCCTGTTAGCCGGTAGGATATCTGCCATGACAGGACTTGCGCAGCGACTCACGCCGCCCGGGTCCGTCCCGTACCCGGGCAATCACCTCGGGTTGCGCTGGCGGCCCATGATCGGCCGTGACGCGCCCGCCGTGTACGCGCTCATCTCCCTGATCGAAGACGACGACAACGCCATTCGGCGCACCTCCGTCGACGACATCGCGGACATGATGGAAGGCGAGAACGGGCGCGACTGGGTCGACACGATCGTCGGCCTGGACGCGAAGCGAAACATTTGCGCGGTGGCGTCCGTGCGCGTCCTGCGCGGGATTCACGAGGCCGCGACCGCCGTCGTCAGCGCCTTCATCCACCCGCACTGGCGTGGCCGAGGCGTGGGCCGGGCTTTGCTCTACTGGCAGGACGGTCGCGCCCGACAGATGCTCGTCGAAGCTTTCGGCGCCGAGTCCGAGGTGCCCGCGTCGATCTCGAACCTCGTCGACGCGCACATGACCGATCGTCGCCGCCTCTACATCGCGGCCGGTTTCTTCGCTAAGCGCACGTATCAGGTCATGTACCGCGATCTGGCCGGCGGCGAGGTGCCCGTGCCTGCGCGCCACGGATACCGCATCCTGCCGTGGAACGAGGTTCCGCAGGAGCAGATCCGTGCCATCCACATGGAAGCCTTCCAGCAGGCGTTCCGTTCGCCGCTGCGCGACCTGTGGTGGGATGACGCGATGAACCACTTCGATCCGCGCTGGTCGTTCGTGGCCGTGGATGCTCAGGGCGAGGTCGTCGGCTACGCGATTACCGGTCGCCCCGCTCAGCGCTGGGTGGCGACGGGTCGCCCCGAGGCGTACATCTACCTGCTCGGCGTCGCTGAGGCCCACCGCGGACGCTCCATTGCGAGCGCCCTCGTCGGGCACGCTGTCGCCGCGGCATCCGCGTCTGGCGCGTCGCGCATTGGCCTCGACGTTGACATGTCGAGCCCGGATGGAGCGCATAAGATTTACGAACACCTAGGCTTCGTGGACGAGGCCGCCGAGGTTTACTACACGATCGACCAGTAGGGACGGAAGGAGGCGTGCATGAGCATTCCTCTCGCGCAGCGAGCAAATGCCCCCGAGGTCGTCCCCTTCCCGGGCGAACATCATGGGATCGAATGGGAGTCGTTGACGGCTGCCCACCACGATGGCCTGTCCGCTCTGTTCGCCCGCATGGAGGCCCGCGATAACCCGCCGTATCGCACCAGCCCGGACGAGGTTGAGGAGATGCTCTCGGGTGCCTCGCAGTGGCGAGGCCTCGTCGGGATTGCCCGCAAGGGCATCGCAGCGGGTCGCATCGTTGCCTTTGCTCAGGTGGTCCTGCGTTTCCCGGGGCGCGTGGAGTGCGTGTGCGTTGGGGGAGTGGACCCCGACTTTCGGCGAATCGGCCTCGGTAACGCGATCGTCGACTGGCAGGAGGGTACTGCCCGCCAGATGCTGGCCGAGGTTGAGGGTGACGCTCCCGCTCAGATCACCTGTCACGTCGAGACCGGCCAGGATGATCTCGAGGCGCAGCTGAAGGTTCATGGCTTCCGCTGGACGCGCACCTACTATGAGCTGCGCGCGTCCTTGGAGGGTCTTCCGCCGGTTCCTGACCTGGGCTCGTACATGAGTATCGAGGCCTGGGGTCCCCAGTGGGAGGAACCCGCCTTGCGCGCGGCTAACCGCCTCAACGAGTCCGAGTGGGGTCGGCCCCCGCTCACCCAGGAGCAGTGGATGCAGGGGCGCACGGCCTTCGCTCCCGAATGGTCGTTCGTGGCCGTCGACCGGACGGGGGACCGTCCCCGCGTCGCCGGCTTCCTCTTGGCCTCGCGCTATGAGCAGGATTGGGCTGCTTTGGGCTGGCGCGAGGGCTACATCGACCAGCTGGGTGTCCTGTCCCAGTGGCGCGAGAGCCGCGTCGCGGACGCGCTCATCCTGGCCTCGATGTGGGCGCAGAAGCGCGACGGCATGGATCGTGCGGGCACGGGCGTGGGCTCTGCGAATCACACGGGCGCTCTCGCCATCTACGACTACCTCGGCTTCCGCACGGTCGGCCAGACGAGGCTCTACGCGATCGAGATTTGATCGTCGTTTCGCATGGTGGATGTTTCCGCGGATCCCCTTGTGTTACCGTCGTTACTTTTTCTTTTCTCGTGGGCGCTTTTCGTTCTATTTTCTTTTCAGTTTTCACATAACCGCTCCTTAGGTCCTAATTGTCCGACCAATTAATTTCTTAGGCTCGCGACAGAGGCAGGAACGGCCTCGGCGCCATGCGCGTCCCCTCTTCACAGTGCGGAGCCAGCATGACATCTCAGTCGTCAGCACCATCTCGATCCATTCCGCCCCTGGTCATTCGAAGCGCCATCGTCGCCTCCCTCGGTGGCCTGCTCTTCGGTTTTGACACCGCGGTGATTTCCGGCGCGGAAGAAAAGCTCACCGAGCTCTACGCCCTGTCCTCCACGGGCGAGGGCATGCTCGTTGCCATCGCGACCATCGGCACGATCGCTGGTGCCATCGTTGCCGGTAACCTAGCCGATCGCTTCGGTCGCAAGCCCATCCTCTTCTGGATCGGCATCCTCTTCGGCGTCGGCGCCCTCGCGACCGCCCTGGCCCCGCTGCCCACGCTGGTGACGGCAATGGATGGAACGGTCTCGGCCTCGTCCTCCTTCCCGATCACCTTCTTCATGATCTTCCGATTCCTCGGCGGCGTTGGCGTGGGCCTGTCCTCCGTGGTGGCGCCCATCTACACCGCCGAAATCGCGCCTGCCCGCGTGCGTGGTCGCCTGGTAGGCCTCGTCCAGTTCAACATCGTCTTCGGTATCCTCCTGGCCTACGCCTCGAACGCGGTTATCCGCGAGATCGCGCACGAGGAGACCGCGTGGCGGTGGATGCTCGGCGTCATGGCCGTGCCCGCCGTGTTCTTCCTGATCTTCCTGGCCACAGTCCCCGAGACTCCGCGCTGGCTGCTCGCCCACGGCCGCGAAGAACTCGCCGTCACGATCTCCGAGCGCCTCACGACCTCGCAGGCCGAGTGCGACGAGCAGATCGGCGAGATGAAGGCGCAGATTGCCGAGGACGCCGCCGGCGGCAAGGTCTCCTTCTTCACGCGCCGCTACCGCAAAGTCATCCTCATGGCCTTCTGCATTGCGATGTTCAACCAGCTCTCCGGCATCAACGCGATCCTCTACTACGCACCCAAGGTCATGAAGCTCGCGGGCGGCGCCGCAGTCCTGGGAGATGCCTTCCCCTACATCGGTTCCGTCATCGTCGGTCTCATGAACCTGGTCGCCACCATGGCGGCCCTGACCGTCATCGACCGCATCGGCCGTCGCCAGCTGATGATCGTTGGCTCCGTTGGTTACCTGATCTCGCTCGGCTTCCTCGCAGGCATGATGTTTGCATACGAGGGCGGCTACTTCGAGGAGGGCAGCGCCGCTCCCGTGTGGCTGATCCTCCTCGGCCTCCTCGGCTTCATCGCGTCGCATGCCTTCGGTCAGGGCTCCGTCATCTGGGTGTTCATCTCCGAGATCTTCCCCAACCGCGTGCGCGCCCGTGGCCAGTCTCTGGGCTCTCTCACGCACTGGGTGTTTGCCTTCATTACCACCTATGCCTTCCCTGTGCTCACCGATAAACTCGGTGGTGGCTACGCTTTTGGAATCTTCTTCCTCGCGATGGTTGGTCAGCTATTCTGGGTGCTGAAGGTCATGCCTGAAACCAAGGGCATTCCGCTCGAAGAAATGGAAGAGAAGCTGGGGTTGACCAATGACTAGGATCGTGAATATCGGGGAAGCTCTCATCGACGAGATCACCCGCCCGAACAGTGAACCCGTCGAGGTCGTCGGGGGATCGATGCTCAACGTCGCAGCCGGCCTGACCCGGCTCGGCCACGAATCCGAGCTGGCGACGTGGTTCGCCCGCGACGCTCGCGGCGACAA
>CALBAF010000025.1 GCA_937926415.1 uncultured Actinomyces sp. | reverse complement strand
GGCCCGCCGCCCCGTGATCCGGCCCCGGCCTCGTCCCTGCGCCCAGGGCGAAAGCGCGCGCACGGCGCGGGAGCTTTCCGTAGGCTGTAACCAGTCAACTGGGACAGGTGTGCGCCGAGCTCGGCGAAGTGCCTGTTCTGTGAAATGAGGAGAGGCATGTTCGAACGCTTTACCGACCGCGCTCGCCGGGTCGTCGTGCTCGCACAGGACGAGGCTCGCGGTCTCAAGCACAACTACATCGGCACGGAGCACCTGTTGCTCGGCCTGATCTCCGAGGGTGAGGGCGTCGCCGCCAAGGCCCTGGAGACCATGGAGATCAAGGGCGAGGCCGTCCGCGCCTCCGTCATCGAGATCATCGGCGAGGGTGAGAAGCCGGTCGAGGGCCACATTCCCTTCACCCCGCGCGCCAAGCGCGTCTTCGAGCTGAGCCTGCGCGAGGCCCTGCAGCTCGGCCACAACTACATCGGCACGGAGCACCTGCTGCTCGGCCTCCTCAAGGAGGGCGAGGGCGTTGCCGCCCAGGTTCTGACCAAGCAGGGTGCGGACCTGGCGCAGGTGCGTCAGACCGTCATCCAGATGCTCAGCGGCTACCAGCGCGGCGAGGACGAGGGCCGCGAGTCCGTGGGTGCGGGCGTGGGCGGCTCGGGTGGTCCCGAGCGCTCCAACTCCGCGATCCTCGAGCAGTTCGGCCGCAACCTGACGCAGGCTGCGCGCGAGAACAAGCTGGACCCCGTTATCGGTCGCCGCGTCGAGATGGAGCGCGTCATGCAGGTCCTCTCGCGTCGCACGAAGAACAACCCGGTCCTGATCGGTGAGCCCGGCGTCGGTAAGACCGCGGTCGTCGAGGGCCTCGCCCAGGCGATCGTGCACGGCGACGTGCCCGAGACCATCAAGGACAAGCAGATCTACAGCCTCGACATGGGCTCCCTGGTCGCGGGCTCGCGCTACCGTGGTGACTTCGAGGAGCGCCTGAAGAAGGTCCTCAAGGAGATCCGCACGCGCGGCGACATCATCCTGTTCATCGACGAGATCCACACCCTCGTCGGTGCGGGCGCCGCAGAGGGCTCGATCGACGCCGCCCAGATGCTCAAGCCCATGCTGGCTCGCGGTGAGCTCCAGACGATCGGCGCGACGACGAACGACGAGTACCGCAAGTACATCGAGAAGGACGCGGCCCTCGAGCGCCGCTTCCAGCCGGTGAAGGTCGAGGAACCCAGCGTCGACGAGACGGTGGAGATCCTCAAGGGCCTGCGCGACCGCTACGAGGCGCACCACCGCGTCATCATCACGGACGCCGCGATCCAGGCGGCCGCCGAGCTGGCGGACCGCTACATCTCGGATCGTTTCCTCCCCGATAAGGCGATCGACCTGGTCGACGAGGCCGGTGCGCGCCTGCGCATCCGCCGCATGACCGCCCCGCCGGAGCTGCGCGAGCTGGACGAGAAGATCGCCGAGGTGCGCCGCAACAAGGAGTCGGCGATCGACGATCAGGACTTCGAGAAGGCCGCGTCGCTGCGCGACGAGGAGTCGAAGCTGAACGAGGAGCGCAAGGCGAAGGAGGCGGCATGGAAGGGCGGCGAATCCGACGAGATTGCCGAGGTCGGGGATCAGGAGATCGCCGAGGTCCTGGCCATGTCGACCGGCATCCCGGTCGTTCGCCTCACCCAGACCGAGACCGCGAAGCTGCTCAAGATGGAAGATGAGCTGCACAAGCGCGTTATCGGCCAGGACGAGGCCGTCAAGGCCCTCGCCCAGTCGATTCGTCGTACGCGCTCGGGTCTGAAGGATCCGAACCGTCCCGGTGGCTCCTTCATCTTCGCCGGCCCGACGGGCGTGGGTAAGACGGAGCTGGCGAAGGCTCTCGCCGAGTTCCTCTTCGGCGACGAGGACGCCCTGATCCAGCTGGATATGTCCGAGTTCTCCGAGAAGCACACGGCTTCGCGCCTCTTCGGTGCTCCTCCCGGCTACGTCGGCTACGACGAGGGTGGCCAGCTCACGGAGAAGGTCCGCCGCAAGCCGTTCTCGGTCGTCCTCTTCGACGAGGTCGAGAAGGCTCACCCGGACATCTTCAACTCGCTGCTCCAGATCCTGGAAGAGGGTCGCCTGACGGACTCGCAGGGCCGCAAGGTGGACTTCAAGAACACCGTCATCATCATGACGACGAACCTGGGTACCCGCGACATCAACAAGGGTGTCCTCACGGGCTTCCAGACCGCGGACAACTCGACGCACGACTACGGCCGCATGAAGTCGAAGGTTGCCGAGGAGCTCAAGCAGCACTTCCGTCCCGAGTTCCTCAACCGCGTCGATGACACGATCGTGTTCCCGCCGCTGACCAAGCCCGAGATTGCGCGCATCGTCGACCTGATGATCGCCAAGCTGGCGAAGCGTATGGAGGCTCAGGACATGCGCCTGCAGCTGACGGACGAGGCGCGCGAGCTGCTCGCGGACGTGGGCTTCGACCCGGTCCTGGGCGCGCGTCCGCTGCGTCGTGCGATCCAGCGCGAGATCGAGGATGCGCTGTCTGAGCGCATCCTGTTCGGAGAGCTGCAACCCGGTCAGGTTGTCACCGTTGGCGTCACTGGAGAGGGTAAGGACCGCAAGTTCACCTTCAATGGAGAGTGATTTACTCGCCAATTATCTTCGACTGACAAACCAGTCACTTTGAGAGGGTGGCCCGTCGCACAGCGATGGGCCACCCTCTAGTTGTCAAGTAATCGCCCATCTGATAGATTCTCGTTAACTATTAGTATGCGGTGTAGTCGTGCCACACTATTTCTGGGGTACTGCTCACCGATCGAGAGAGGCCATATGTCCGCGAAAACGCGACACAATCGGATCAGTGCGAGGCGCCGTCTGCCGGCGTTCATCCTCGTGCTGCTCGTTGTTGCGCTCTGCACCGCGGGTGTCATCTACAAGGGCGCGGAGGTGACCCAGGTCAACGTCAACGACGGCGGCATCTGGGTGACCAACAAGTCCAAGCAGATGGTCGGCCACCTCGACTACGAGGCCCGCATCCTCGACGGCGCGCTGCGCACCGAGGCCACCAACTTCGACGTCGGTCAGGCGGGGGAGACCGTCACAGTCTCCGACCTCACCTCCTCGACGGTTGCACCCGTCAACGTCACCCAGGTCTCCCTCGGCTCCCCGACGGCCCTGCCCGCGGGTTCCGCGGTCATGCAGGGCGGCGACGTCCTCGGCGTCCTCAATGGCTCCGACGGCACCCTGTGGACGACCTCCGCCGTGAACCCCAGCCCCCTGAACCTTTCCGAGGCGGCGGCCATCTCCTCGAACATGGGTGCCAGCGCCTTCGTGACCGGTTTGGATGGCTCCGTCTATACCCTGGCTGCCTCGGGCACACTGACGACCGTCAAGCGTCAGGGTGCGGTCGATCAGGCCCGGACCTCGACCGTGGAGGGCATCCCCGAGGACGCACGACTGAGCATGACCGTCGTCGGTGACCAGGTCGTCGCCCTCGACGGCGAGTCCAACACGCTCTTCCTGCCCGACAACAAGCGGATCGATCTGAACGCTGTCGGCGTCGAGACCGGTGGAGTCCTCCAGCAGGCCGGCCCCAAGGCCGATTCCGTCCTGCTCGCCACGCCCACCTCGCTCGTGACGATCCCGCTGGTGGGCGGCACCCCGACGATCACCCCCTCCACCGAGGGTGGCGTCAGCGGCACCCCGGCCGCACCCGTGCGCCACGAAGGCTGCGCATATGGCGCGTGGACCGGTAGCGGTGCGTACATGCGCGCCTGCGACGATCCTTCGGCGAACAAGCAGATGGTCGTTGATACGCTGACGACCGCGCGCGAGATCGTCTTCCGCACGAACCGAAAGGCCATCGTCCTCAACGACGTCGCCGAGGGGAGCGTGTGGCTGCCCGACTCGAACATGGTCCTCATGGACAACTGGGACGAGGTCGAAAATGAGCTCGAGGAAAACGAGGACGAGCAGGACAGCCCCGAGCTGACGAACGAGATCGCGGACCCCCAGCAGCGCGAGGAAAACACCCCGCCCGAGGCTGAGGACGACGAGTTCGGCATCCGCCCGGGACGCTCGACTATCCTGCCCGTCCTCGACAACGACTCTGATCTCGACGGCGATGTGCTGACTGCCGCGACGGTCAAGCAGCCCGAGTGGGGCGTCGTGACCGTCGCGCGCGGCGGACGAGCCCTGCAGATCAGCGGAGTGTCGGCCACGCAGGCCGGTTCGACCACGTTCACCTACGTGGCCTCCGACGGCCAGGCCTCGGCCGAGGCCAACGTACGCATCACTATTCACCCCTTCGATCAGAACGAAGCACCTGCGCAGCTGCGCGTCCCGGCCGTTAAGATCGGCGCGGGCGCTCAGATCCGGTACGAGGCTCTGAACGACTGGCGCGATCCCGACGGTGACCCCATCTACCTGAAGAATGCCGAGGCTCCCGAGGGGTTGAAGGTCTCCTTCACCGAAGACGGCTCCGTCACCATCAACGAGGAGGGCGCTGCGGCCGGCCCGAAGTCGATCGTTCTCACGGTCGCCGACGACCAGGGCGCGGAGACCCGCGGCGAGCTGATCGTCGACGTCCAGGAGGCCGGAAACCTGCCTCCGTCTGCGAACGGTGACCTCTTCCAGGCGCACCCGGGTGAGACCGTCACACTCGATCCGCTCAAGAACGACACCGACCCGAACGGCGACCAGCTGACCCTGGCGGCCGTGTCCGGTGCGCCCGCCGGCGCCTCGATCCAGCCGGACCTGGATCACGGAACCATCGACTTTAGGGCGGCCGATCCGGGCTCCTACTCCTTCGCCTACACCGTGTCCGACGGCATTGCGACGACACTGGGCATCATCCGCGTCGAGGTCGTGGCGCCCTCGAGCGAGCCCCCCGTTGCCGAAAACGACACGGCGGTCCTGCCGCAGGGCGGCTCTGTCCTCGTCGCGCCCCTGGGCAACGACTATGACCCCTCCGGCGGTCTGCTGGCGATCGTCTCCGTGGACGCCTCGAAGACCCCCGAGATCGAAGTTGCCCTCATCGATCGCCACCTGCTGCGCGTCACCGCGCCCGCGGGCCTGGACCGGACGGTGCAGTTCAGCTACACCGTGTCCAACGGCGTCGGCGAGGCCACGGCTGACGTGATGGTCATCCCCGGAGTGGCGGATCGCTCGGACCTGCCGCCCATCCTCAAGCCCGACCGCGTCAAGGTGCGCGTCGGCGATGTGGGCACTGTGTCGGTCTTGGCGAACGATCGCTCGCCCGCCGGCCTGAACCTGCAGGTCGAGTCGACCCTCGAGTACGACTCGGCTTCCGCGCTGGGTACTCCCTTCGTCACGGGCAACCAGGTGCGCCTCGAGGCGGGGCAGACTCCCGGCCTCATGGACGTGACCTACTCGGTCATCGACTCCGCGGGCAACCGCGCATCGAGCATCGTCACCTTCGAGGTGATGGGTGCCTCTGATCAGAACCAGGAGCCGCGTCCTCGCGACGTCACAGCCTGGGCGGCCGCGGGGCAGACCACCCGCATCGCCGTGCCCCTGGACGGCATCGACCCCGATGGTGACTCCGTGACCCTGAGTGGCCTCGGCTCGTCCCCGCAGCTGGGCAACGCGACCGTTGGACCGACGTGGATCGACTACGTGCCGAACCAGAACGCCTCGGGCACGGACTCCTTCACCTACACGGTCGAGGACCGCCAGGGCGGACGCGCCTCCGCTCGTGTGCGCGTCTCCATCTCGGCTGCGCCCACGCTGAACCAGAACCCGGTCGCCGTCCCCGACACGGTGCTGACCCGCCCGGACCGCATGGTGACCGTCAACGTCCTGTCGAACGACGTGGACCCCGACGGTGATCCGCTCGCCCTGGAGGAGGGCAACCTCGAGACGGCCACGCCCGAGCTCGACCCGCAGGCTCTGTCCTCTTCGACCATCCAGGTGCGCACGCCCGCGCAGGCCGGCACCTACCTCGTGTCCTACGGGGTGAGCGACGGCCGCGGCGGCTCTGCCCGAGGCACCGTCACGGTCTACGTCCAGGACGAAGCCCCGCTCAAGGCTCCCATCGCCCGCGACGACTTCGTGTCCTACGAGGAGCTGCCCACCGACGGCTCGGCCGTGCGAGTGAAGGTCCTCGACAATGACGAGGATCCCGACGGCAGCATCAACGAGCTGACCATCACGACGGCCGAATCCGGCGTGACCGTGGAGGGCTCCGACGTGCTGATCCCGGTGACGGAGAGCATGCGCCTGGTTGTCTACACGATTACAGACCGTGACGGCCTGACCAACTCCGCCGTCGTGACCGTGCCCGGCCGCGACACGACCGCGCCCTTCCTCAACACCGCGGGCCTGCCCATCGAGATGGACGCGGGTACCTCGCGCACGATCAACCTGTCGGATTATGTGGTGACGCGCTCGGGCCGCAGCCCGCGCCTCGTGGACGATTCCTCCCCGGTCGCACAGGCCGGCCTGGACTCGGTCGTCGCCGACTCGTCGACGCAGCTGACGCTGACCGCGAACGCCTCCTTTGGCGGCAACTCGGCGTTCCTCATCCAGGTCGCTGACGGCGACGCCTCCGACTCGGGCACGCTCACCGCGTCCCTGTCGCTGCCCGTGCGCATCAAGGCCACGGTCAACCAGCCGCCAACCTTCACCCCGACCGCTATTCGTGTCGAGGCCG
>CALBAF010000024.1 GCA_937926415.1 uncultured Actinomyces sp. | reverse complement strand
CGGCCCCGCTTCCCTCACAAGGAGGGATCAGATGCTCAGTGGCGCGGCGTGCCCTGGGCGAGGGCGTCGCGGATCTCCGTGAGGAGCTTGACCTCGTCGGAGACCTCGGCCTCGGGAGCCTCGTCCGCAGCCTTCTGACGGCGGGCGTTGAGGGCGTTCATGGGCACCACGATGCAGAAGTAGATCGCGAAGGCCATGAGGATGAAGTTGATGACGGCGGTGATCAGCAGGCCGAACTTCACGTCGGTACCGTTCAGGGTCAGGACGAAGGCGTCCGAGAAATCGGGCTTGCCGATGACGGCCGCGATCAGCGGGTTGATGATGCCGTCGACCAGGGCGTCGACGATGTTCTTGAAGGCGGCACCGATGATGACACCGACGGCGAGCTCGACGACGTTACCGCGAGAGATGAATTCCTTGAAACCCTTGAGCATGGCTTCTCCTGTGTTGAATGAGGCCGGCCGGGCCGGCAAGTCTGGATCGCCGAAGTGTCTCGGCGTGGCGGCTCTGTGCCGCCGGGGAGCGCGCGCCGCGTCGGCGCTCGTTTACCGTTGCAAACACTAGTGGGGACTTTTGTCTTAAGGATAGTGATTAGGGAGTAATGTTCGTCGCACTTTTTGTAATTCGGTCAGCGACCTGCGGATTTACGCCGAAAAGTCCGTTGTGAGAGGTGTGTGACAAACGCTTGTGAGGGGTGTGACTGACAGGAAAAACCGTGGAAAAAGGCCTATCGGACGCTTGTTGTGATCGTGCGTGTCGGCGTCACAATCGCGTCGACGGGAACGTCGTGCGGCTCCGCAGGAATTATTCCGGGCTCCAGTACCTCGTCGTCGAAAACCACAGCAACGACCGGCACGCCGGGGGAGCGGTGCATAAGCGCGCGGTCGTACCAGCCTCCGCCCTGGCCGAGACGAGTCCCGTCCACCGATGCGGCGAGCGCAGGAATGACGATCAGATCCGCCTCCTTGAGCGACTCCGCGCCCCGTGCTTCACCGGTCGGCTGAGCGGGAGGACGCCCCAGCGTCACCAACGCCCGGCCCGCCTCCCACAGCCCCCAGCGCGGTTCGCCGAGGGGGGCCCCGGCCTCGTCGAGGAGGACCGGGAGGAGGGCGCGTTCAAACAGCCCAAGCGCAAGGGACATGTCGGGCTCGAGGGGGGTGGGAGCGAAGAGGGCGGGGAGGGAGACTCCACCCATCGACGAGGCCAGGGCGCCGATCTGGCGAGCGATCCCCTCGGCCTCGGCGCGGTCGCGCACGGGAATGGGTGAGCGGGTGAAATCCGGGGTCAACGGGGCCTCGAGTGTGGGCGCGCCAGAGCACCGAGCGCGGCGTCTGCTACGCACCTCCGCGCGGAGAGTTGTTTTTGTGGCCATCGTCTCCCTTTCGGGCGGTTTCTTCGCTACTCTGTGAAGTATGTCAGATAAAAACCAGCCCGTAGTGCACGCCGTCGTTCCCTCGGCCGGTCGCGGAACCCGCTTCCTGCCCATCACGAAGTCCGTGCCCAAGGAAATGTTGCCCGTCGTTGACCGTCCCTCGATCGAGTACATCGTGCGCGAGGCCACGGATGCCGGCATCGAAGACATTCTCTTCGTCACCCGCGCCGGTAAGCAGTCGATCGAAGACTACTTCGACGCGGAACCCGGCCTCGAGGCCGACCTGGAGAAGGCCGGCAAGGAAAAGGCCCTCGAGTACGTCAACGAGTACAAGAAGTACGCGCGTGTCCACTCCGTGCGCCAGGGGCACCCCCTGGGCCTGGGCCACGCGATCCTGCAGGCCAAGTCCCACGTGGGCGACGCCCCCTGCGCCGTCCTGCTGCCCGACGACCTCATGGAGCCCGGCTCTCAGCTGCTGCGCAAGATGATCCAGGTGCGAGGCGCCCTGGGCGGCACCGTCGTCGCCCTGCTCAAGGTAACCCCCGAGCAGGCCACCGCCTACGCCTCGACCGCCGTCGAGGTTCTGCCGATCCCCGAGGGCGTCGACCTCGAAGAGGGTCAGCTCATGCGCATCACCGACGTCACCGAGAAGCCCCCGCTCGAAGAGGTCAAGTCTGAGTACGCGGTCGTCGGCCGCTACCTGCTCGACCCGGCCGTGTTCACGGCCCTCGAGAACATCGAACCGGGCGCCGGCGGTGAGTATCAGCTCACAGATGGGTACGCGCGCATGATCGACCTCCCCGAAGAAGAGGGTGGAGGGTTGTACGGTGTAGTCATCGACGAGCGACGCTTCGATACCGGGGACAAACTCGGCTATCTCGAAGCTAACGTCACGCTCGCCCTTGAGGACCCGGCGCTTGGAGCGGAACTCAAGGAGTTCCTGCGCTCCAAGCTCGAGGACTAAGAACTATGCGAAGCGTTGCCGACTTCTACCAGGACTGCATGGCCGTTGCCCACGCGCTGCCGCCGCTCGACGTTCAGCTCGCTGACGCGGTCAGCTGCGTGCTCGCAGAGGACGTGCAGGCCCCCTTCAACCTCCCGGTCGCCGACCTGTCGGCGTGCGACGGCTACGCCGTTCGCGTCCGTGACTGTGAGGGAGCCACCCTGGAGTCGCCGGTGACGCTTCCCGTCACCGAGGAGATCCGCGCCGGTGCCGTCGACCCGGCCGCCCTC
>CALBAF010000023.1 GCA_937926415.1 uncultured Actinomyces sp. | reverse complement strand
ACTCGGGTGCGCGGCCCTTCACTATGGGCGCTGTGGGTTCCAGTAGGGGACTGTGCGTCGCAGCTGTGCCATCTCGTGCTCGATGAGAGGCGCCAGCTTGTTCCATGAGAGGGAGTGCTCCCCGTGCCACGCTGCTTCTGCGACGACGAGGAGCCTGGGAAGGAGGTGGTAGAAGAGGAGGTCTGGGGTGGTGATCTGTGATGACCATGCCACGGCCTCGACTCCTTTCAGTCTCTCCCCGTGAAGCGCCTTGGTGAGGTGCTCGGAGAGGTCTCGGGATCGCTCGGGGTTGCCGTTGTCTCGTCCCGGGTGGCTGAGGCAGAGGGTGTCGGCGTCTGCCAGGACCCACGGTGCTCCTGAAGATTCGGCGGCCTGGCGCCCTGTGTCCCCGGGGCGGTGGGCGAGGAGGATGGTTCCTGGAGGGGGTGAGGGGTAGGCCCTCGTGATCGTGTCCCAAGCAGCCGCGCGCCTGCCGTGAAAGTGGAGGGTACGCAGTGCTCGGTCGATGAAGAGGCGTTCGATTGCTGCGCCGGATGTGAGGCCGGAGCGCATGAGAGAGGAGTCGGACTCCCAGGGGGTCCAGTCGGTCGATGCGGCTCCGATGTGGATGGTTGGGGAGGGAAAGAGGGTGCAGGCGTGATGGAACGCCGCCTCGATGAAGCTGAGAGAGGATGCGCTGGGCCAGAGCGTCTGGTTGTCCGTATGCGTTGCTTTCTTGACGAGGTCGGGGTTGCCCAGGTGGGGATAGGCGCGGATCGCGGCACCGGCGTGGGAGGGGATGGAGATTTCGGGGACGATGCGGATGTCTCGCGCTGCTGCGAAGTTGACGAGGTGGCGAATGTTGGCGTCCGAGTAGAAGCCTTGCGATGAGTGAGCCGGGGTGAGGCGCCATGAGCCCTTTCGGCCGGGAGCGCACTCGGTGTCGTACCAGTCGAGGGGCTGTCGGGGGATGTTGCCGCCGACGGCTGTCAGCATGGGGTATCCGGGCACGCGCATGCGCCATCCCGCGTTGTCGGTGAGGTGCCAGTGCAGCACGTTGAAGCGATAGCGCGCCATGATGGTGATGAGAAGTTCCATGGCGGGCAGTGGCCAGAATGTGCGTGCTGAATCGATGAGGAGGCCGCGCCATGAGCAGGTGGGTGGCCTGGTCGTGTCGTGGGGGAGGCGTGGAGGTGTGGTCGCCATGGTGGCTCCTTGAACTCGGCTACAAAAAGTGTAACAAGCGTCACTAATATGGCGGAGCGTTTTCGAGCGTCAGTCTGTCTAATCGTTGAGAATGTTGAATTCTCCTGCGTCTGTCAGGTTTGCTGATCGGGGCTACAATAGTTATGTTTGATGTGAATCCAGTCATGCTCAAAGAGGAGTGCTTCATGCTGTCGACCGACACCGTTTCCCTCAACCCAAACCCCCTCGTTGCTGCGCTCGGGAAGCCCGCAAAGCAATTTACGAAAGCCGACATCATCGGCTATATCGAGGACAACGGCATTAGGATGCTCAACCTGCGCTATATCGGTGGGGACGGTCGTCTGAAAACACTGAACTTCGCGATCCAATCCAAGGCACACCTGGACCGCGTGCTGACGCTGGGGGAGCGCGTCGATGGTTCCTCGCTCTTCGCCTTCGTGGAGGCGACATCCTCGGACCTGTACGTCGTGCCCCGACTGTCCACGTCCTTCCTCAACCCCTTCAGCCACATTCCGACTCTCGATATCCTGTGCGGCTTCTACGACGTCGACGGCAAGCCCCTGGCCTCGGCGCCGCAGGAGATTCTGCGCAAGGCCCAGCGCGCCCTGAAGGAGGAGACGGGCTGCGAGCTGCAGGCCCTCGGCGAGCTCGAGTACTACCTCTTCTCCGATGAGGATGACCTATTCCCGGTCGAGCCTCAGCGTGGCTATCACGAATCCGGCCCCTTCTCGAAGTGGGACAGCGTACGCACGGAGACCCTCTTGCACCTGGTGTCCATGGGATGCTCGGTCAAGTATGCCCACGCGGAGGTCGGTAACTTCGTGTCCGACGGTCGTCAGATGGTCCAGCAGGAGATCGAGTTCCTGCCGGTGGACGCCCTGGATGCCGCCGACCAGATGGTGCTCGCCAAGTGGGTGCTGCGCGAGGTCGCCCACTCCTACGGCATCCACGTCTCTTTCTCGCCGAAGATCGCGGTCGGTCAGGCCGGGTCGGGCATGCACTTCCACACCCGCCTCGTCAAGGACGGTGTCAACCAGTTCTCGACCGGATCGGGCCTGACGGAGACGGCCCTGAAGGTCATCGGCGGTTACCTGTCGCATGCCGCTTCCCTGACCGCCTTCGGCAACACTGTCCCCACGTCCTTCCTGCGCCTCGTGCCGCACCAGGAGGCGCCCACGGCGATTTGCTGGGGTGACCGTAACCGCTCCGTCCTCGTGCGCGTGCCCCTGGGATGGCAGAACCTCGACGATTCGATGTTCCGTGACGCGAACCCCGCCGAGCCTGCCATCGACGAGCTGCCCAGCGACTCCCAAACGGTCGAGCTCCGCAGCCCCGATGGTTCTGCGGCTGTCCACCTGCTGCTGGCCGGTATCGCTGTCGCGGCACGCATCGGTCTGACCGAACCGGGCATGGCCGACTATGCGCGCGAGCGCAAGGTCGACGGCGACGCCTCCCAGACCCCCGACCTCGATCAGCTGCCCGGCTCCTGCTTCGAGGCCGCCGGCAGACTCCTCACCCAGCGCGAGGACTACGAGGCAAAGGGTGTGTTCCCCGCGGGCCTCATCGATTCGTGGGCATCCCACCTGGTCGCGCTCGGGGACGTGCATCTGCGCGACGACCTGGCCGACTCGCGTGTTTCGGTGGAAGAACTCGTCGAGCGCTACTTCCACATCGGGTAACGCGTCGTGCCCCGGCCTCGGAGCGAGGTCGGGGCACGGATGCGATGGGAAAAGATCAGGGCTGCTCGGGCGGAGCGAAACTCTGTGTGCCCGAGGCGGGCGAGTCCTCCTCGTTGGCGCGCGCGGCCTGTGCGTACGGGGCAGCGGCGCTCTTTCGCGCCTCCGCCTGCTGGCGTCGCGCATCCTTCAGGGACGCGTCCCGATCGAACTGCGTGTCGGCTGC
>CALBAF010000022.1 GCA_937926415.1 uncultured Actinomyces sp. | reverse complement strand
GAGGAGCCCGAGGCGGGGGAGGGCAGCGACCCTCAGGCGGAGGAGAGCGAACGCGAGGCCGCGCTGCGCGCCCTCGTCGAGCACTCGCTGCTGCTGGGCCCCGACCCCTCAGTCCTCGCCGAGATCGAGGGCGAGGTGGACGAGGACTTCGCCGACGACGCCGCCGAGGCACGCGATGAGCGCGCCTCCCACGAGGCCGCGCTTGCGAAGGCTGAGGAGGACGTCGCCCTGGATGCCCGCGTGCAGGAGATCTACCAGTCCATCGTCGCGCGCGCACCCGAGCACGACATCGACCCGACGCTTGACCGAGTGAAGCTCGCCCTGGATATCCTGGGCGACCCGCAGAACTCCTACCCGTCGATCCACATCACGGGTACGAACGGCAAGACGTCCACGTCGCGCATGATCGACTCGCTCCTGACCGCTTTCGGCATGAAGACGGGCCGCTTCACGAGCCCGCACCTGCTCGACGTGCGCGAGCGCATCTCGCTGGAGGGCCACCCGATCACGCGCGAGGGCTTCGTGCGTGCCTGGGAGGACATCGAACCCTACGTCGGCATGGTGGACGAGCGCAGCTCGCAGGAGGGTGGCCCGCGCCTGTCCTTCTTCGAGGTCTTCACGATCATGGCCTACGCGGCCTTCGCCGACTACCCGGTCGACGCGGCGGTCGTCGAGGTCGGCATGGGCGGGCGCTGGGACGCCACGAACGTCATCGACTCTGGCGTCTCCGTCATCACGCCGATCGCCCTGGATCACACGAAGTGGCTCGGCTCCACGATCGAGGAAATTGCGCGCGAAAAGGCCGGCATCATCAAGCCCGGCCAGGTCGTCGTCATTATGAAGCAGGAGGAGGAAGTCCTCGACATCCTCCTCGAGCAGGCGCGCTCCGTCGACGCGATCGCCCGCGTCGAGGGCCGCGACTTTGAGGTCGTGGATCGTCAGATGGGGGTCGGCGGCCAGATGGTCACGATCCGCACGCCTTCCGCGGTCTACGAGGACGTGTTCGTCCCGCTGTTCGGCCAGTACCAGGCGCACAACGCGGCGGCGGCGCTCGTGGCCGTCGAGGCCTTCATGGGGGGCCGCGGCCTGGACGGTCGCATCGTCGAGCAGGGCCTCATGAACGCCTCCAGCCCAGGACGCATGCAGGTCGTCCGTCATTCGCCCACGATCATCGTGGATGCCGCGCACAACCCCGCTGGTGCGGCTACCCTGCGCGAGGCCGTGGAATCCTCCTTTGGGTTCGCGCGGATCGCGGGCGTGTACGCGGCGATGGGGGACAAGGACGTCGAGGGGGTCCTGTCCGAGGTCGAGCCCTTCATTGATCACCTCGTCGTCACGCAGATGCCGGGCGAGCGCGCGGCCGACATCGCGCGCCTCGCCGAGATCGCCGAGGAGGTCTTCGGTCCCGACCGGGTAGACGTGCGCGAGTCGCTGGCCGACGCGGTCGATCGTGCAGCCGAGATTGCCGAGGCCGGGGCCGAGCCCGCGGATCGCAGCGGAGTTCTCGTGTTTGGCTCGGTCATGCTGGCCGGGGAAATGCTGGCCCTCGCCGGCCACAGCCCACGCTAGGATGGAACCCAACCAGGGCGGCCGCATCGTGGCGGCCGCCACGGTTGGGAAATCGTGCTCAAAGGTGGCACGATTGACCATGCGTACAAGTACAGATGAGCAATGTGCAAGGAGGCATCATGAAGAAGCTCGTCAATGACGTCCATGCCGTCGTCCGCGAAACCCTCGAAGGTTTCGCCCTGGCCCACCCCGACCTCGTCGATGTCCATTACTCGCCCGACTTCGTGACCCGTCACGCCCCCAAGGCTGAGGGCAAGGTCGGCCTCGTCTCCGGTGGCGGATCCGGACACGAGCCCCTGCACGCGGGCTTCGTCGGCGAAGGCATGCTGGACGCGGCCGTGCCCGGCGCGGTGTTCACCTCGCCCACCCCCGACCCGATCTTGGAGGCCACGAAGGCCGCCGATCACGGCGCGGGCGTCCTGCACATCGTCAAGAACTACACGGGCGACGTCCTCAACTTCGAGACCGCCGCCGAGCTGGCCGACATGGAGGACATCACTGTCACCACCGTGGTCGTCAACGATGACGTCGCCGTCGAGGACTCCCTCTACACGGCTGGGCGCCGCGGCGTCGCCGGCACTATCTTCGTCGAGAAGATCGCGGGCGCGGCCGCCGAGCGCGGCGACTCCCTCGAGGAAGTCACCCGCATTGCGACCAAGGTCAACGACCAGACCCGCTCCATGGGCCTGGCCCTGGGCCCCTGCACCGTGCCCCACGCCGGCAAGCCCTCCTTCGACCTGGGCGAGGACGAAATCGAGCTGGGCATCGGCATCCACGGCGAGCCCGGATACCGCCGCGGTGCCATGGAGCCCGCCGACAGCCTCGTCGCCGAACTCTACGAGCGTGTGCGAGAAGACCTGGGCCTGACCGAAGGCGAGCGCGTCGTGGCCCTCGTCAATGGCATGGGCGGCACCCCCGTCTCCGAGCTCTACATCTGCTTCCGCGCCCTGGCCGCCCTCCTCAAGAAGGACGGCATCGAGATCGCCCGCCAGATGGTTGGAAACTACGTCACCAGCCTGGAGATGCCCGGCGTCTCCGTGACCCTCATGCGCGCCGACGACGAGCTGCTCGAGCTCGTCGACGCGCCCGTGAACACGGTCGCCTGGAAGTAAGCAGCGAGGCAGGACAAGGAGAATCACGATGAGCCTAGATGCAGCGTGGGCACTGCGGTGGATCGAGCTGGCGGCGGCGGACGTCGCTGAGCAGCGCGACTACCTGGTGGACCTGGACCGAGCCATCGGGGATGGCGACCACGGCGAAAACATGGACCGCGGTTTCAAAGCCGCCGTTGAGGCCCTGGAACAGGCCCAGCCGGGCAGCGTCGCCGAGGTCCTCAAGACGGTCGCCAAGACCCTCATGTCGACGGTCGGCGGCGCCGCTGGGCCCCTGTACGGGACCGCGTTCCTGCGCGCATCCAAGGCCGCCGGCGACGGCGATCTCGACGGACTCCTCCAGCACGGAGCGGAGCACGCCGAGGTCGTAGAGACGTGCCTCGGACTCGGCGAGGGAGGGGTCGCCC
>CALBAF010000021.1 GCA_937926415.1 uncultured Actinomyces sp. | reverse complement strand
ATTTGAGCACGTATGGTCGAATCGCGTCAACTTCTATGCGGCGATACGCAAGCCACTACCACTGCGCCCAGCACGCGCGAGACATCTTCCACCAAGCCACACCCGCCCACGGCCGACGCCTGGCCACACACCTCATGAAGCGCCTACCAACGTGTCCCATCCCCGAAATCGCTCGCCTGGGCCGGACCCTACGCACGCGGAAGGACGCACTCGACGCCTACTTCGACACAGCCGAAGCCATCAACGGACATTATCGAACTAGGTAGACGCACCGCCAGAGGCTACCGCAACCCCACCAACTACCAGCTCCAAATGCTCCTCATCGCCGGGGGCCTAGATGCCTCCACCCACACCCAACTCTGAAGAGCCCATAAACCTAACGACTACCATTACTGCAATTTTGCACCAGCTCAGAGCCGTTGTAATACTCCACTTAGCGGAGTCACACCAGTGCGTAGCAAGCCTAACCGTAAATACGTTTCAGCTAGCAGCAGGCCGCGCCAACTACCTCTCGGCAACCGGCGCGGCCTTATCCTCAGACTTCAGCTCTCCAGGTCCTGGTAGACCGGCTGCCACATGGCGCGGCGAACGGCCTCGACGACGTCACCCGGATCCATGTCGCACTGGCCATCTGCGATAGCCTGACGGACGACGGCAACCGCGACAGTCGCCGACGACGCACGCAAGTGGTCCACCGGCGGCAGGAGGGACGCACCCAGCTCATGAGACGCCACCTGGCCGGCCACCGCCTCGGCGGCGGCCAAAATCATCGCATCGGTCACGTGAGGGGCGCCGGACACGATCGTTCCAAGCCCCAGGCCCGGGTACAGCAACGAGTTGTTACCCTGCCCAATGTGGAAAGTCGTCCCCTCGTAGTCGAAGGGCTGGATCGGAATGCCCGTGGCCACCAGCGCACGCCCCTTAGACCAGGCGATGATGTCCTGCGGCATGGCCTCGATCTTCTCCGTCGGATTCGACAGAGGAAGGACGATGGGGCGCTCGCACCCCTCGCTCAAAGACTCGATGACATCCTGCGTGAAGGCGCCGTGGTCCGTCGATGTTCCGATCAGGATAGTCGGATGGACGCGGC
>CALBAF010000020.1 GCA_937926415.1 uncultured Actinomyces sp. | reverse complement strand
AGGCGTTCTCCTCGTCATCAGCGGCCTTCTTACAGAAGGAGTAGAAGGCACCCTTGACCAGCTCGAACCCCTCGCCAGAAGGGCGGTATCCCTCGATGAAGTCCTCGTAGGAATAGCTCTGGTGGAACTGGATCAACATGACGCGCGAGGCGTCCTTGACACCCATCATCGAGTAGGCGAGGCGCTTGGCAGCATAGGTTTTACCTACGCCAGGCGCTCCCTGCATGATGATGTTCTTCTTTGTTTTCAGCAGGCCCACGATCGCGTCGTAGCCTTCCTTGGTCATGTAGACCTCATTGAGAAACTGGGCGGCGGAATACTCGGTCAAAGGCACCGGTATTTGCTCGCTATCGAGTGAGTCCTCATCGTTCTCAAAATAGGCCTCAATACGCGCAAGCAGATCGGGGTAGTCGGTGATCTCCGTCAGGGTCTTCATGGCGAACTGTTGATCACTTCGCCAGCTTCCCTGACGATTCCACGACACATCACGTAGGTGGGGATACTCGCCACCATCCGGGTCATAGACGTAGTCACCCGTGACGACGCCGCGGCCGATGATCTCTTTCAGGCCTCGCTTGACGAAGATGACGTCGCCAGGCTTCATTTCATTCGCGAACTGCCAGACCGCCCGCGCCGAATTCGTCTGGGACGTATTATCGTCGCGAGTTTCGAGCAGGCGTTGACGCATCTCTTCCTTGGTGGCGTACCTCCTCAGGTCACCGAGCTGATGCCACCCCAGCCCCATAACGCCACGCTCGTAGAACTCCTCCCACATGCAGGCACCCCGGCCGGGGGCGTAGAGCCAGTAGCGGACGGTCTGCACACCATCGTCGCCGAGGGCGGTCGTCTGCATCATTGCCTCCTTGAGAAGCACAGCCATGAGTACTGGCTATCCGTCGCCATGGCCACACCCTACCATCCAGGTGATCGACGACACGATTCACACTCGTACTCACCCAACAGCAAAGCCGGGCCACGCCCTTGCGTGATCCGGCCACTGCCTCGACAGGCTGAGTTGATTCAGGCAACCCCCACCATCGCAAGGGGAACGATTCCACTCAACGTATCACCCAGCGCATCTTCGGCGCGATCAAGCTCATAACGCATCTGCAGGTTCATCCAGAATCCTGGGGTGGTGCCGAAGTAGCGGGAGAGACACATAGCAGTGTCGGCCGTGATTCCCCGCTTCCCATGGACGATCTCATTGATACGCCGGGGCGGAACACCGATAGCGACGGCAAGCTTGTGCTGCGTAATTCCAAAGCCCTCGATGAAGTCTTCCATCAGGACTTCGCCCGGGTGAATCGGAGCGACTGTTACAACAGACATCGGTTCCCTCCCGTTCCTACAGCAAGCCTATACTCCCCCAAGCGCAGGACTTAGGAATCCCGCCAGGCTCACACCCAAAAGCATCACACACACCGACGTGGAGCAGCCACAGCATCTCGATCACTTGCACCAAGAGCACTCAGCTGCCGCCCGCTTTCAATGCGTATCAGAAGCTCGAGGGCATGCCGAATCACCGCGGCTCGATCCTCAATTCCAGTGAGGGCAGCAGCGCGCGTAAGCGACTCATCGTCAACGTCAATTGTCAATCGCATAGAACTCTCCAGCACCAGGATAGGGCTGGTCGACACAATCATGCGATGTGCCGACCAGAACCGTCCACGCTCACACACTCTGGCCAACAGCAAAGCCGGGCCACACCCTCGCACAACCCGGCCGTTGCCTCGTAGGAGAAAACTCAGACGTTGAAGCGGCGCAGCCTTGGTGGCCATATCACTCCTCCTCGTCGACAAAAGGAATACGCTCGGGTCACTGACCGCACACAAGAACTACGGGGGCTTGGGGCTCAAACAGGACGACATGCGGAAGCGGCGGGGCGCATCCCCGCCGCTTCCTGCTTCTTCAGGAGGCTACCGGCCTCCGGGATTCCGTTTGTCCAGGCAGCGCCAGAATCTGCTCGCAGGCGCGTCGACATCGTCGTGAGCTCCGGTATATAATCCCTCTTGAGGTTAGACTAACCTAAGTGAGGTTTGCATGTCCAAAAGCCGCAATCTGCTTGAAGACACCGCGAAGTCGGCGATCCGTGCCGTCTACTCGCGAGCTATGGCGTTGCCACCGGAGCGCGACCACTACCCGCAGTTTCCCGCTCATGTCACCGCAGTCACCGACCTGACGCCGGCGTTCCGCCGTATCACGATCACAGCCCCGGAAATCTCAGAGGTGACACTGATGGGTGCGGACGAGTATGTGGGTCTCTTCATGCCGCCGCCCGGACAGGGCCTCCAAATGCCCGACTACACAGGTCTCAACCCACGATCGACTCTCTCGCGCATTCCTGAGGCCTCCCGCCCCGATCTGCGGTGGTACACAGTGCGCGAACATCGCGCAGCGCTCGCTGAGATCGACATCGACATCGTCAGCTGCGGGCACGACGGCCCCGGCGCCCGCTGGATCAAACGAGTCAAACCCGGCGATCCGGTCGGCCTGCGGTTCCAGACCGCGCCCTACGGCGGTGCTCCCGACGTCGGGCACCACGTCCTGATCGCCGATGAGACCGGCCTTCCCGGCGTACTCGGCATCCTCTCCGCTCACGCAGCGGACCCCGGACGGCGCTTCAGCGCGATCGTCGAGGTTCCGAGCGAGGACCATGTCCTGCCGGGCACGCGCGAAGCCGGCATCACCGTCGTGTGCCGCGGTGATGACGACCCCGGTTCTGCGCTCGCCGCTGAACTTGGCCGGCTGCAGCTGGACCAGATCGACTACGGATGGGTGTGCGCCGAGGCCAAGACTGCCGCGCTCGGACGGCGCTTCCTGGTCAAGGAATGCGACGTCCCCCGCCGTCAGGTGATGAGCTCGGGCTTCTGGAAGGTTGGTCGCGCACGCCTCTGATACACGAATCCACAGCGAATCCTCGAGGAACCCTCAGCTGAAACGGGAACACTACTCGGTCAAGTCCTGTGGAGTGGTGTAATCGTTTTGTGTCCTTCGGGTTGGGTTATGCGCTGAGTTG
>CALBAF010000019.1 GCA_937926415.1 uncultured Actinomyces sp. | reverse complement strand
CACAGCCAGATCCGAGTAGTCGTGCTGGGGCATGAACGTCGTCTCGAACCAACGAGTCGAGATGTTGAATCCACCCACGCCGCAGAAGTCGGGATCGTTGATGATGTCCTGGTACACGGGGACCGGAGTGGCCACGCCCTGCACCGAGAACTCAGCCAGCGCGCGACGCGACCGGGCGAGCGCCTGCTCGCGGTCCGCGCCCGTCACGATGATCTTGGCGATCATGGAATCAAACGCCGTCTGCACGGAGTCACCCTGATCGATGCCCAGCTCCAGGCGGATACCCGGGCCCAGTGGCCAGTGCACCTCATCGAGGCGTCCAGCCGTGGGGGTCAGGTCCTTCGAGGGGTCCTCGGACGTCACGCGGAACTCGAAGGAGTGGCCGCGAGGCTCCGGGGGAGTGGTGAGTGGCAGTCCCTGCGCGATACGAATCTGCTCGCGCACCAGGTCGATTCCCGTGACCTCTTCGGAGACTGGGTGCTCGACCTGCAGACGCGGGTTGACCTCGAGGAACCAGATGTTGCCGTCCGGCTCCAGCAGGAACTCCACCGTGCCCACGCCCACGTAGTCGACGTACTCGAACAGAGCGCGCGACGCATTCACGAGCGTCTCGTGCGCACC
Organism: uncultured Actinomyces sp.; assembly: GCA_937926415.1. Classification (GTDB taxonomy): domain Bacteria; phylum Actinomycetota; class Actinomycetes; order Actinomycetales; family Actinomycetaceae; genus Pauljensenia. Next base: position 10,352 of record CALBAF010000019.1, on the reverse strand, counting down.
CTCGGGCAGGAACGGGGCGGGAGCCTCTTCGACCAGCTTCTGGTTGCGACGCTGCACCGAGCAGTCACGGGTCGAGATGACGTGGAAGTTACCCAGGGCGTCGCGCGCCGACTGCGTCTCCACGTGACGAGCCACCTCGACGAAACGCTCGACGAAGTGAGCGCCCAGGTCGGCTGCGTCCGTGTGACGGGCGAAGAACAGATCCAAGTCAGCCTGCGAGCGGATGATGCTGATGCCTCGTCCGCCGCCACCGTCCGCGCGCTTGAGCACGACCGGGTAACCGGCGGAGGCGATGAAGGCCTCGACCTCTTCGCGCGACGTCACGGGCTCGGATACACCCGGAACCGGAGCCACGCCGCACGCCTCAGCCACGCGGCGGGCCTTAATCTTGTCGCCCAGTGCGTCGATGACGGAGGACGCGGGACCCAGCCACGCGATACCGGCATCCTCGACGGCACGCGCGAACTCGGAGTTCTCCGACAGGAACCCATAGCCCGGGTGAATCGCATCCGCGCCCGTCTCCAGCGCGATCGCCAGGATCTTCTCACCGTTCAGATACGTCGATGCCGCGTCGTCGCCACCCAGGGACAGAGCCTCGTCGGCCTCGCGCGTATGAGGCGCCGCCATGTCCTGATCGGCATAGACGGCGATCGTCGCGATGCCCATATCAGTGGCCGTGCGGCACACGCGCAGCGCGATTTCGCCACGGTTGGCGACGAGGATTCGATTAATTGTTCGCACGCTTCTCCTTGGTGTCGTGAACGGTTGTCAGAGGAATTCCAGTAGCCAGGACATCCCCGGCATTAATGTCGTGAGTACGCCCATCGTCCGTACGCACGAGGAGAGAGCCAGTCGGGCTCAGCCCCAGGGCAACGCCCTCCATCACCGGGTGGCCATGCGGATCCGTCGGTTTCGCCAGTGCGATGCGCGTCCCCAGAAGTGGCAGTGCGTTCGCGGCCTCGTCAGCTAGTCCGCAATCTTGCGCGTTTCCATGGGTGACGAGGCCTTGGATGCGAGAGTCGAGTCCGGTAAGGATCTGGGCAAGCAGGGTGTGGGAGACGGAGGTGGGATCGGCTCCGGCCTCGACGTCGCCCTCGACGTAGAGGGAGGTGGCCTGCGGGGTAGCGAGATGATCCGCGTCCTGGGCGATGTTGATGCCGTAGCCGAGAATCGCGCTCGTCGTAAACGGGGACGAGGCTGGGGCGAGTTGGGCGAGGATGCCGCAGATTTTGCGCTCGCCGTCGACGAGCACGTCGTTGGGCCACTTGAGAGAAACGGTGTGGCCGAGGGGCGTCAGACGGGGGGAGAGTGCGTCGCGCACGGAGAGTGCACACGCGTGCACGAGCCAGCCGAGCATCTCGGTGGGGAATGAGGTGGGGAGGGAGACGATGGTGGAGGCGAGGAGAGCCTGACCATCCGGAGCTGTCCACGTGCGCCCGAGGCGACCGCGGCCAGCGCTTTGGCTATCGGCGATGATCGTTGTCAGGTGGGGAGTGGCGGTCGTCGTGTCGGTGAGGAGGACTGCTGCGAGATCGAGGGTGGAGGACGTGTCACTGACGTGATAGACGGGTGAGTGAACGCCCGCAATGGGGATGAGTGTTGTGCGCTGCATGCTACCTCCTGTTGGGTCTTCCTCGTGTTTGACAGGGGAGATAGTCTTCCCCGAGTACTTCAAAGTTTGTCTTAAAAATCAAACCTACGCATGCGTTTTTTAAAAACTGGAATAGTTTTCGGTAAATCGCTACGCATCCGTAACCAGCGTGGAACCCTTGCGAGGAGCGGGAGCGGCGAATTCACGAAAAATGGTGCTGAGATGAGGATCACCGCCCTTAGCGTCCCGCTGCGTGGCTCACTGGCGCGTGCGGGGTCGGTACCATAGGGGGGAACACGCGCGCGAGGGCGCGCCCCGAACCACCCGAACGGAGTAACGTGGCGGAGTTTATTTATCAGATGATCAAGGCCCGCAAGGCCATCGGTGACAAGGTCATCCTCGACGATGTCACCATGAGCTTCTTCCCGGGAGCCAAGATCGGTATGGTCGGCCCCAACGGTGCCGGTAAGTCCTCGATCCTGAAGATCATGGCCGGCCTGGATGAGCCTAGCAATGGCGAGGCGCGTCTGACCCCCGGTTACACCGTCGGCATCCTCATGCAGGAGCCCGTCCTCGATGAGACGAAGACCGTCATTGAAAACGTCCGCCTGGGCGCCGCTGAGATTTTCGGCAAGCTCGCGCGCTTCAACGAGATCTCCGAAGAGATGGCGAACCCTGACGCCGACTTCGATGCTCTGATGGAGGAGATGGGCAAGCTTCAGACCGAGATTGATGCCGCCAATGCGTGGGATATCGACTCGCAGCTCGATCAGGCGATGGATGCCCTGCGCTGCCCGCCGCCGGACCAGCCGGTGTCCGTCCTCTCCGGTGGTGAGCGCCGCCGCGTGGCGCTGTGCAAGCTCCTCATCGAGGCCCCCGACCTGCTGCTCCTTGACGAGCCTACGAACCATCTCGACGCCGAGAGCGTGCTCTGGCTCGAGAAGCACCTCGCGTCCTACCCGGGCGCGGTCATCGCCGTGACCCACGACCGCTACTTCCTCGACCATGTCGCCGGCTGGATCGCCGAGGTCGACCGCGGTCACCTGTACCCCTACGAGGGCAACTACTCCACTTACTTGGAGACGAAGGAAAAGCGTCTGTCCGTCCAGGGGCAGAAGGATGCCAAGCTGGCCAAGCGCCTCAAGGAAGAACTTGAGTGGGTTCGCTCCAACGCGAAGGGCCGCCAGGCCAAGTCGAAGGCCCGTCTGGCTCGCTATGAGGAGATGGCCGCCGAGGCTGAACGGACCCGCAAGCTCGACTTCGAGGAAATCCAGATCCCGCCGGGTCCGCGCCTGGGTAGCGTCGTCATCGAGGCCAAGGATCTTCAGAAGGGCTTCGGCGATCGCTCGCTCATCAACGGCCTGTCCTTCTCGCTGCCGCGTAACGGCATCGTCGGCGTCATCGGTCCCAACGGCGTCGGCAAGACCACGCTGTTCAAGACGATCGTCGGCCTCGAGCCCCTCGATGGCGGCGAGCTGACGATCGGCGAAACCGTCAAGATCAGCTACGTCGATCAGTCTCGCGCCGGCATCGACCCGGACAAGACTCTGTGGGAGGTCGTCTCGGACGGTCTGGACTTCATCCAGGTCGGCAACGTTGAAATGCCCTCGCGCGCCTACGTCTCCGCTTTCGGCTTCAAGGGCCCGGATCAGCAGAAGCCTGCCGGCGTCCTGTCCGGCGGTGAGCGCAACCGCCTGAACCTGGCGCTCACCCTCAAGCAGGGCGGCAACCTCCTGCTGCTGGATGAGCCGACCAACGACCTTGACGTCGAGACCCTCGGCTCGCTGGAAAACGCGCTCCTTGCGTTCCCCGGCTGCGCCGTCGTCGTCACCCACGACCGCTGGTTCCTCGACCGTGTCGCCACCCACATCCTCGCGTGGGAGGGCACTGAAGAGGCTCCCGATAACTGGTACTGGTTCGAGGGCAACTTCGAGGCGTACGAGAAGAACAAGGTGGCTCGCCTGGGCGAGGCTGCCGCGAACCCTCACCGCGTGACGCACCGCAAGCTGACGCGCGACTGATTCGCAGCGTATGAGGGGGAGGACCCGGCGGTCCTCCCCCTCATCGTGTCTATTGGTGGATTCAGTGCGTGGTATCGCGTTGTGGGTGCCGGCGTAAGCCAATGGTTTGACAGATCGGCGGATTGTAGCCCTGCGTTGTGGATGCGCTCCTGTCAGCGGTTGTTTCCTCGAGAATTGCTCGTGTTAGGGATCCCACTTGCCTTTTGCGCAGGTCACATCTATTATGTGATGGGAATCGCAAACTTCCGACGGCGCGAAAGGGGCTCCGATGGCGATTGAACAAGCGCTCATCGACGCGCTGGGTGGACATCTCAACATTGTCGAGGTCGAACCCTGCACGATGCGTATCCGAATTCAGGTGAAATCTCAGCGGGACGTCGATGAGGCGGCGCTGCGCGTGGACGGCGTACTGGCCGTCGTGCGCTCCGGCGACGTTGTTCAGATTGTGTGCGGTGCTCAGTCCGACGATGTGGCTGCGGCGATGATCGCAAAGCTGCGTAGCGTGGCCCATGACACGCTCTCGGAGTCTTTGTCGAAGCCCGTCCACGCTTAAAATTTAGAGTGTCATCAGCTCGCAACGTAGAAGGCTTTTTTGTGGATATTCACGCACCCGCATCTGACAACATCGATGAGCTGCGCCGTGTCGCCGATGCTAATGGCGTAGCCACCGGATTCTGGGATTGGTACGGGAATTGGGTGGGCGTGAGCGCGTCTACTCTTCTGAAGGTACTTGGTGCTCTCGGACTGCCCCTCGATGAATCTTCCACCGTGGGGGATGTGCACGAGGCTCTGCGCCTGACCGACGAGCGCGAATGGCGCCGTACCCTTCCTCCGACGATCGTCGCCCGCCAGGGTGGCGGCTACATGTTCCCGGTGCACGTGCCGGACGGCTCGTGGGTGAACGTCCAGTGGGTGCTGGAGGATGGCCGCAAGGGCGCGTGCGATCAGGTGGACCGCTACGTTGCGCCGCGCATGATCGACGGTGAGCTCGTCGGACGCGCGACCTTCGATGTTCCGCACTGGCTGCCGCTTGGCTGGCACCGCCTCGTGGCGACTGTCGAGGGCGGACACGTGGAGTCCGCGACCCTCATCATCGTGCCGAACACTCTGTCCCTTCCGCTCCTGGAGTCCTCGCGCCGTGTCTGGGGTGTGAACGCTCAGCTGTACTCGACGCGCTCGGCCTCCTCGTGGGGCATTGGCGATGCCGCCGATCTGGCTGACCTGGCTGCCGTGTGCGCGGACAAGGGTGCCGATTTCCTGCTCATTAACCCCGTCCACGCATCGCAACCGGTGTCCCCGCTGGAGAACTCTCCCTACCTGCCGGTGTCGCGCCGTTGGCTCAACCCGATCTACATCCGTCCCGAGAGCATCGAGGAGTACGCCTTCCTGCCCGAGGCTTCGCGTGTGGCTATTGAGCAGCTGCGCGACGAGACCCGCCAGTTCGCCATCCGCGAGGACCTGATCGACCGTGATCGCTCGTGGGAGGCCAAGCGCAAGGCCCTCGAGGTTATCTTCGCCGCTCCGCGTTCCTACCACCGTCAGAGCCAGTTGGATCGCTTCATCGAGCGCGGCGGTTCTGAGCTGTCCAACTATGCGCTGTGGTGCGCGCTCGTCGAGCGCGAGGGCACGATCGAACTGCCTGAGGATCTGTCTCGTTCGTCTGCGCCTCGCGTCGAGCTTGAGCGCCTCGAGCTGGCCGAGCGCGTCGACTTCTACCAGTGGTGCCAGTGGGTCGCTGCCGAACAGCTTGAGCATGCCCAGCATGTGGCGCGTGAGGTCGGCATGGAGATTGGCATCATGGCCGACTTGGCAGTCGGTGTGCACGGCTACGGTTCCGAAAAGTGGAGCCGTCCCGAGCTCTTTGCCAGCGGCATGAGCGTGGGTGCTCCGCCGGACGTCTACTCCCAGCAGGGGCAGAACTGGTCGCAGCCGCCGTGGTCGCCGCGCAGCCTCGCGGAGTCGGGCTACCTGCCGCTGCGTGACATGGTCCGCGCTGCGCTGGCCAACGCCGGCGCGGTGCGCATCGACCACATCCTGGGTATGTTCCGCCTCTGGTGGATTCCGGATGGGCGCGCCGCCACTGAAGGCACCTACGTGTACTACGATCACGAGGCCATGATGGGTGTCATCCTGCTGGAAGCCCAGCGTGCGGGTGCCGTCGTCATCGGCGAGGATCTTGGCGTTGTGGAGCCGTGGGTGCGCGACTACCTGCGCGAGCGTGGCGTCCTCGGCACGTCCGTCGTGTGGTTCGAGAAGGAGGGCGGCGGCTGGCCGCTGCGTCCCGAGCACTACCGTGATCGTGCTCTGGCAGCAGTCAACATTCATGACTTGCCGCCGACGCTCGGCTACATCCGTGGCATTCAGACGACGCTGCGTTCCGAGCTTGGCCTGCTGACGGACGACATCGAGACGGTGCGCGCGGGCGATCGCCTTGAACTCGAACAAGTGGGCGCGCGACTGCACGAGTACGGCTGCATTGACGGCGCGGAGCCCAGCGAACGTGAGACCGTCGAGGGTCTGTACCGCTACGTCGCGAAGACCCCGTCGAAGCTGGTCGTCGCTTCCCTCGTGGACGCGGTCGGGGACGTGCGCCCGCAGAACATGCCGGGCACGGGCGCTGACCAGTACCCGAACTGGTGCGTGCCGCTGTGTGACTCCGACGGTGAAGAAGTCGCGATCGACGACCTGCCCACTAACGAGCGCCTGACTTCTCTGTTCGCGCTGCTGCGCGGAACCGTCCGCTGACAGGCTGCGATACTGACACGAGTGAACCCCGCGATCCGAAAGGGTCGCGGGGTTCATTCGTTTGATCGGGGATCAGTCGCCATCGGGGAGGGAAAACAGCGGATCGAGAATCCCCACTGTGGGCAGTGCTTCATCGAACTCGGGAGAGACAGGCTCGCCGGGAGGGTTCACGACGATGACCGGCACGCAGGGGGATAGTCCCGCCCCGCGGACGGGGCCGAGATCCCAGTGGATGAGGGGAGTGCCCTCGTCGACGATGTCGCCCTCCTCGACGAGGAGAGCAAAGCCTCGGCCGCGTAGGCCGACGGTGTCGATGCCCAGATGAATGAGGATCGAGCGCCCGCGCGTCGAGGTGATAATTGCCGCGTGCGATTTGAGCTTGGTGACCACTCCGTTGATGGGGGAGTGAACGGTCACGCACGTGACATCGTCGTCCGGCAGGAGCGCGCGACCATCCCCGACGACGCCGCTGGCGAAAACGGGATCCGGTACCTCGGCCAGTGGCAGGACGTGCGCGGCGAAAGGCGCGCGGACGAGAAAGCTCAACGGCTCGCGTTCATCTGCTCGACAAGGTCCTCGGAGTCGGGGCCCATGACGACCTGTACGGCGTCGCCGACAATGACGACGTCGAAGGCTCCGGCTTCGCGCAGCTTGGCCTCGTCGATGAGGTCGGTGTTGGCTGCGTCCAGGCGGATGCGCGTGATGCAGGCCTCGAGATTGGAGATGTTGTCCCAGCCGCCCAGGGCTTCGACGAGGGTCGTTGCGGTGTCCATGGTGTCCTCCTTGGCTCAGTCACCGAAACCGTTGCGGTTTGCCTCACACTTATGGTATCGCGACCGTGCACGAATGGGCACAATTGCAGCGACCGAGCGCGTCACATTATGAGATCGTCGCAGAAGCGCTGGAGCCACGGATTCGGGCGGCTGGGGTGAAGGCCATGGCGATGCCAGCGGCGACGGCTCCGGCGATGAAAATGTACATGGCGGATTCGACGCCGACGCGCGAGGCCACCGCACCTGAAGCGAGGGACCCGAGTGGCATGACGCCCCACACAGCGAAGCGGAAGATCGCGTTCATGCGTCCGAGCATGTCGGGCGGGCAGATCTCTTGGCGCAGGCTCATCTGGGTGACGTTGTAGATCGTCAGAAAGTAGGAGGAGATAACACCGGCGGTGGCGATGATCCATGCGGCTGCAGCGGGAGCATGCACGGAGGCCGGCTGGGCGACAATCACGAGAACGCCGATGATATTGGTGATGACGAGGGTGTGCCCGATTCCCAGGTGGGCGATCCACACTGGCCGGGTGAGCGCCCCGAGGAATCCGCCGATCGCCCCGGCGCTGAGCAACAAGCCGAGCTGCGTGGCGCTCATGCTCAGGGTGCGCAGCACGAGGAGGGGCAGCAGCACCCGGATGCCCGCGCTTGCAAAGGCCGCGGCGGCAATGCAGGAAAAGAGCGGGTAGAGAATGCGTTGGCCGCGCACGAAGGCGAGGCCCTCGCGTATCTGGGCGCCGAGCGTGGCATCGCTGCGCACAGGAGTGGGCTCGGGCGTGCGAATGCGCCAGATCGCCCACGTGGACGCAACGTAGGTGGCGGCGGTCAGCAGGTAGACCAAGGGAGGCGCCACGATGCCGAGGAGCCAGCCGCCCAGCCCCGGACCCCCGGCAAGGCCGACCTGGTACGAGGCCTCGAGGCGCCCGTTGGCCGCGCCGATGTACCGCTTGGAGGCGATCAGCGGGACGTAGGACTGGTAGGCGACGTCGAAGAAGACGGTGGATAGGCCGAGGATGGTGGCGACGACCATGAGGTGTACGAGGGTCAGTGACGAGAGGATGTAGGCCAGGGGGATAGACGTCAGGGCCGTGATGCGCGTGAGGTTCGCGGCGATCATGACGCGGCGCTTGCGCCACCGGTCCACCCAGGCGCCGGCGGGCAAGCCGACGAGCAAAAATGCGAGGGTCTGCAGGGCGGAAAGCAGTCCGATCTGGGTTTCGCTGGCGTGCAGGAGGCTGATCGCGATCGCCGAGGTCGCCAGGGCTCCCACCTGGAAGCCGATCTCTGCGGCGGTTTGGCCCGCCCACAGGTGCATGAAGGCGGAGTTACGGGTGAGGGGATGGTGCAGCCAGCGCTGCAGTGACCCGCTCACCGTGCATCGCCGAGGCCTCGGCCCCTAAATCGCTCGTCTGCTGTCAGGCCGGCGGCGCGCAGAGCCCATGCCAGGCCGTCTTCGGATACGGCGGGGGCGATGATGTCCGCGACCTCGACGAGGGCCGCGCAGTCGCCTCCGATGCTAATGCCGACCGCTGCCGCATCCACGGCCTCGATGTCGTTGCTGGAGTCGCCAAGCGCGACGGTGTGAGAGAGCGCAATGCCCACGTGCTCGCAGATCGCACGGATGCCGACTGCTTTCGACAGATGCTCAGGCACCACCTCGAAGGGAACATATCCCGCGGCTCCCACCGATCCGATGATCGCCCTGTAGCCCGGTGGTAGAGCCCGCGTCACGCGCTCCATGGATGCCTTTTCCGGGGGCACGTAGGCCGTCACTTTCGTAAAGGCTCCGCCGTCGATGTCCACGATGAAGGGAGTGATCGACTGGGCGTACTCGATCCAGTCCTCGGGATGCTGACCTGCGCGGGGAACGAAGAAGTCGAGGTATCCCTCGGAGGGCCCCATCTGGTCGGGCCCCTGCCAGATGTAGAAGGCGTCGAGGTCCTCCCACAGGGTGGTCAAGACCTCGACGTGCTCGCGGGGCATGCGCTCATCGAGGAGCACCAGGTCACCGACGCTGGCGTATCCGCCTGCACCGCCGACAAGCCCCTCGAAGCCGACCTCCCAAAAACGCGGGTAGACCTCGGGAGCGGAGCGGCCCGTGCACGCAAAGAGGCGGTGTCCGCGCTCGCGCACCTGTGCCAGGGCCTCGAACGCTGAATCCGGGATCCGCTGGCGCGAATCGCACAGCGTCCCGTCGATGTCGACGAAGACGGCGTGGGGATATGCGGCCGCGTTCTCGCTGCGCGGGGGGACCTCGGTGTCAGTCATGGAACTATTCTATCCCAGTGCGAAAACACCCCCTCTCGTGCAGAACACGTCCCGCAAACGACAAATCATGCGCGCGGTCGGTAAGGTCGCGTGGTGGTGGTTCACACTGGAATCATCGACGACACCCGCGACGGAGCACGAAAGGCAGTTCACAACGGTGGAACACGCAGTACTGACGGACGCCAGCGATCTCACCCTCCTGCAAGCGGCGGCGCTTCTCTCGGGAGCCAGCGCCTGGGATTCGCGCGCGATCCCCGCTGCGAACGTTCCCTCCTTCGTGATGAGCGACGGCCCGCACGGCGTGCGCCGTCAGCTCGGGGACGCCGACCACCTGGGTATCGCCGAAGCCGAGAAGGCGACCTGCTTCCCGACGGCGTCGGCGCTTGCCGCCACCTGGAACCCCGACCTGGCCCGTGAGATGGGAGAGGCGCTGGGCCTTGAGGCGCGCGGCCTTGGCGTCGACGTCCTGCTCGGCCCCGGCCTGAACATCAAGCGTTCGCCCCTGTGCGGGCGCAACTTTGAGTACTTCTCCGAGGACCCGATTCTCGCCGGACGCATGGCTGCCGGCCTCGTCGAAGGAATCCAGTCCACGGGAACGGCCGCATGCCCCAAGCACTTCGCCGTCAACTCCCAGGAACTGCGCCGCATGGCCTCGGACTCCATCGTGGACGAGCGCACGATGCGCGAGATCTACCTGACGGGCTTCGAGATCGTGTGCCGGACCGCCAAGCCGCGGGCGATCATGAGCTCCTACAACCTCGTCAACGGAACCTACGCCCACGAGAACAAGCACCTGCTGACCGACATCCTGCGCACCGAGTGGGGTTTCGACGGCATGGTCGTTTCCGACTGGGGCGGCTCGAATAGTGCGGTTGAGGCGGCTCGTGCCGGCGGCAGCCTCGAGATGCCCGCCCCTGGCCTGGCGGGCGCCCGACAGATCGTCGCGGCCGTCGA
>CALBAF010000018.1 GCA_937926415.1 uncultured Actinomyces sp. | reverse complement strand
GCAGGCTCCCTTCGGACAGCCCGGCCAGCAGCAGTTTGGTGCGCAGCCGCAGCAGGGTCAGCAGGCTCCCTTCGGCCAGCCCGGTCAGCCCGGCCAGCCGCAGTTCGGTCAGCCGGGTTACGCTCCTGCCGGCCCGTCGGCGGGTCAGCAGTTCAGTGCTGCCGCAAACACGGCGTTCAACCAGTTCCAGTCGGCTGTTGTGGCTGAAACGGGCAAGGTGAGCGGCCGTTCCGTTCGCGCGACCTACTCGCTTATCGGTATCGCTGCGTCGGCGGTGCTGATTCTCGTCTCGATGTTCCTGCCTTACTTCAGTAATGCCTATGGCAGCGCGTCGATGTTCGATTGGATGGGCGGATACTCGGCATTCCACCTCATTATGCTGATGGCTGTCGTCGGCTTGGGGGTCGCCTACTGGTTCACGAACCAGAAGTGGGCGTACCTCTCGGCGGGCATCGGCGCGCTTGTGATGGCGCTGCTTGGTGTTATTCAGTTCATTCGCGCGCTTACTAATGACTACTTTGACGCGGGCTTTGGTGCGTACATGCTGGCACTGTTCTCGATCGCGATCGGTGTTGCGGGTGGCTTCTTGCTCATGGAGCTGAAGAACGGCGCGGTCGCGCCGATCCACAACCCCAATGCCTTCGGTGGCGCGTTCGCCGGCGCGCCGATGGGTCAGCAGCAGGGTCAGTTCGGCCAGCAGCAGGGTGGCTTCCAGGCTCCGCAGGCCGGTCAGCCTCAGTTTGGCCAGCAGCAGGGTGGCTTCCAGGCCCCCCAGGGCGGCCAGCCTCAGTTCGGCCAGCAGCAGGGTGGCTTCCAGGCCCCCCAGGGCGGCCAGGGCCAGTATGGGCAGCAGCCGGGCCAGCAGCTCCAGCTGGGCGACAAGCCCCACAATCCTTTCGGTTCTCAGTCGTGATGCGCTGAGAGCCTGATGGCACGAACGAGGGGCCCGCGGGGATCCGCGGGCCCCTCGTCTGCGTTGTGGGTGTTATTCGTCGTCGTCCTCGCTGATGTTGACGCCTGCGACGCCATCGAGGTCGGCGAGGGTGGTCACCAGCAGGGAGCGTGAGAGGTCCTGGCGCGTGGCCGCGGTGAATCGGGCGGTGGTCGCGCGGTCGCTTGAATCCGTGTGGGTCGATACCGCCGAGACCGTCCAGCCTAGGGAAGAGACCTGGCTCAGCATCGTGGAGAGGACGCCGTGCCCCGGCGTGTAATGGATGGTGAGCGTGACCTTGTGGCCATGCGTGCGCATGAGGATGAACTGGACGAGGGGCGTGAGGAGGGCAATGACGATGAAGTGGAGGACCGTTCCGGCCACGGCGAGCCACCACAGGCCCGCGCCACACGCCATGCCGATTGCCGCGGTCTCCCAGATGGTGGCCGCAGTCGTCAGGCCTCGGATCGCCCCATGACGGGTGAGGATGATGCCCGCGCCGAGGAAGCCGATGCCCGAGACGATCTGTGAGGCGACGCGCGAGGGGTCGTAGCGGGTGATGCCGTCGACGAGGATGTCGGAGAAGCCGTACTTGGAGATGAGCATCATGAGGCAGGCGGTGAGGCCGACGATGGTCTGGGTGCGCAGGCCCGCGCTCTTGCCTCGGACCTGTCGCTCGAGGCCGATGGAAGCAGAGAGGACGAGGGCGAGGAGCATCCAACCGATGCTCATAAGGGATTGCGTCATAGGAACCTCCTGCGGTGGCGTGGGTGGGTTTAGTGTAACTGCCCGGCGTGTGCGCGGCTCGTTTGGTGCGGGCGAGGCCGTGGTAGGGACGGGGGTGTCAAGAACGGAGGAGCATCCCCGGCCTCGTTAAAGATTGAGAAAAGAATCTGTAAACGTCGACACAAGCGATTGTGGGACTAAGATGGGACTCGACGATCAACAGATGAGGAACCCACTCATGGCTACCCCCACTCCCGACGACATCGCCAGCGATGTGCGCGAGCGCTCCAACACGGCGCTCAAGCGCGGCCTGGCGTCACGTCACATGCAGATGATCGCCATCGGCGGCGCGATCGGCACGGGCCTGTTCCTGGCCTCCGGTGCGACGGTCGCGAACGCCGGTCCGGGCGGTGCCCTTCTCGCTTACGCGGCGATCGGCCTGATGGTGCTGCTGCTCATGCAGTCCCTGGGCGAGATGAGCGCGCACCAGCCGGTCGCAGGCTCCTTCCAGACGTTCGCCACGAAGTTCATCTCCCCTTCCTTCGGTTTTGCGATGGGGTGGAACTACTGGTTCAACTGGGCGGTGACGGTGGCCGCGGATCTCGTGGCCTCGGGCCTGGTGATGGCCTATTGGTTCCCGTCCGTTCCTTCGTGGATTTGGGCGGTGGGCTTCCTCGTCATCGTCGTTGGACTTAATGCGCTGTCGGCGCGGGTCTACGGTGAGGCTGAGTTCTGGCTGGCCGCCATCAAGGTCGTCATCGTCATCGTCTTCGTCCTGTCGGGCGTCTTCATGATCGCCGGCGTGATGGGCGAAAACTCTCCGGGATTGTCGAATTGGACGATCGGCGACGCCCCCTTCCACAACGGCTTTGTGGGCGTCATCGCGGTCTTCATGATCGCCGGATTCTCCTTCCAGGGCACCGAGCTGGTGGGCGTGGCAGCGGGCGAATCCGAGAACCCGCGCAGGGACGTGCCGCGCTCAATCCGCACGGTTTTTTGGCGCATCATGTTCTTCTACATCGGCGCGATCGCGGTGATCGGCACGCTGCTGCCGTACACGGACCCGAGCCTGCTGAGCGCCGCTGATGATTCTGCGAACAACATTGCACAGTCGCCCTTCACCCTCGTGTTCGCGCGCATGGGGATCGGCGCGGCCGCAGCCGTCATGAATGCGGTCATCCTGACCTCGATCCTGTCCGCGGGTAACTCTGGCCTCTACGCCGCCTCGCGCATGCTGCACTCGATGGCCCTCAAGCACCAGGCGCCCGCGATTTTCGCGCGCGTCACCAAGGGCGGAGTTCCCGCCTACGCGATGGCGGTGACGACGGTGACCGCGGCGCTTGGCTTCCTCACGCAGCTGGTCTTCAACGACGCGTATATCTGGCTGGTGAACATCGTTGGTATTTCCGGCATCATCATGTGGCTGGGTATCGCGGTGAGCCACATTCGTTTCCGTCGCGCCTACCTGCTGCAGGGGTACCGCCTCGAGGATCTGCCGTATCGCTCTCCGTTCTTCCCGGCCGGTCCCATCATCGCGTTCATCATGTGCCTGGTGGTCATGGCGGGACAGAACTATGAAGCCGTGCTTCACGGCCAGGTCTGGGAGGTTGCTTCCTCCTACATCGGACTTCCGCTCTTCGGCGTGGTCTGGTGGGGCTACCACGTGGTGCGTAAGGATCGGGTGGTGCCGCTGGCTGAGATGGACGTGGCCCCCGTGGAGATCGAGCCGGTCTCGCACTGATATCGACGAGGCCGGGGCCGGGTGCGCAGTGCGGGCCCGGTGCGCCCCTTGTCACCCCTGGGCGGCGCCCGGCGTGGCGGTACGTCAGTGGCGTGGCACTTCATAGGATGGGCACATGATCAACACGCGACGCATTCTTGCCGTGACCTCCCTGTCTGCCCTCGTCCTGGGCGTTGCCGCCTGCTCCCCGCAGGGTACGCAGCCCCAGTCGGGATCGACGGCCTCGTCGGCCCACCCCAGCGCTTCCTCCTCTCAGAGCGGTATGCCTGCCCAGAGCGGTGCCGGCCCCCAGAGCGGCGTGCCCGACGAGGGCAACCAGGCGCCGGAGGTGAACGTCGCTGATAACGATCAGCGCTGCGACCTGACGAACCTGCAGCCCGCCATCGACTCTCAGCAGGAGGCGGGCGGTACCACGTACGTGGAAATTGGCTTCACGAACGAGGGGCCCTCGTGCTGGATTGGCGGATTCCCGCAGGTTATCTTCTCCGGTGGCGGCTCGGTCATCTCCACCGCCGTTCGCGAGGGCGAGGATCCCGGCAACGTGTACACGGTTGCCCAGGGCGGCCGCGTGAGCGTGACTCTGACGGCCGAGTCCACGGACGGCGTCGACGGCTGCAACCCCGCCGATTCGGAGCTGGTCGACATCATGCCCGAGGCCGGATCCGGCGCGACGAGCCTGCAGCTGACCCTGCGTGTGTGCCAGGAGATGCCCTCGGTGTCGGTGAGCCCCTTCGAGCCGCGTTGATGATTCCGTAGACGCGACGCTGCCGGGTGCCCGTGAGGGTGCCCGGCAGTCTTTTGTATGAGCGCCAACGGAAGCGAATATGAGATTTGGGCGCGTGCTGCTAGGCTGAACCAGCTGGAAGAAGTCGCGCACCCGCAGCGTCACACTGAGGCGACCGCGTCGGTGCGCGTGGCCCCTTCTTCGCCGGTGCGCACGCGAGCCGATCGCGCGTATCCGAGATAACTGAGATCTTTAAGGAGACACTCCCATGGGTATGCGTTCCACGACGCAGGCATTCCAGTTCGCCGTTCCGTTCGAGCAGCTGTTCCCGCTCGCCACCCCGGCCGCGCAGTCCGTTCCGAAGGCGACCGTGACCCTCGCCGATCCCAACCGCCAAGTTGTCACCTTCGACACCCCGATGGGCTTCACGTCCTGGGGCGAGAACATCATCGTGGGCTTCATCCCCTCCGAGGGCAGCACCGTCGTCGAGGTTACCTGCACGACCAAGGGCCTGCCCAACCTCATGCAGGACAGCCGTAACCGCAAGATGATTGCGCAGTTCGTGACCGCTCTGTCCAACCTCGCGCAGACGACCGCCGTGGAGGTCCAGCGCTCCTGACGGCGGACGAGCGTCAGGCTCGGCCCCGGCCTCGTCGATTCATGAACGAGGCCGGGGCCGAGTCTTGTGCACAGGAACGGCAGATTGTGGTGGGGGAGCGGGCACGCGATAGGCTGGGCGCGTGAGTGCCCTCGGGCGCCGTACAGCAGGAGAGGACGCGCATGAACAAGTTCGCGCCACCCACGGGTGACAACAACGTAGCTGCCGGGAGCGTACCCGCTGCGCAGGCCGGCGCCGCGCAGCCGGTGCCCGGGCCGAATTTCGCGTGGAACCAAGGGACACACACACCGGCTCCTGCGGGGTACCCCGGCGCTCAGATGACGAGGCCCAACTACGGCACCTTCAACGAGGTCACAGACAACGATGGAAGATCGCGTGGGCGTTGGCTCATCTGGGGTATCGGGCTGACATGCGCCGCGTTCTTCATGTCGGTGGGCATCAAGGGCGACGGGTGGCTCTACATGGCGGCCGTGATCATCGGTGCCGTTGTCTGCCTGTTGCTGGGAGTGACGGAAGCAAGCTGGTCGCGCTGGCTCGTCAGCATCGTATCTACATCCGAAGGGACGGTCGTCGTGCGTCCCAGCGGCACCAGGATGTTCCTGCGTGTCTTTGAAGCCCTCCTTGCCGCCGTGGCTGGAGTGTGTTTCTTCTACTCGCAACTGTTCAGTGTGGATACCGATATCAGGAGTTTCGCTCGTGGTGGCACGCTGACGGCCGTGGTCGTCGTTCTCTATTTGCTGAGCAAGATCGGTGGGCCGCAGAGTCGCGAGTGCATCGTCGTCAGCCAGCAGAGTGTGGACCTGTGGGGCAAGGGCGGCATACACTACTCGATCCCGTGGCGTGACCGGCCCACTGTGATTGGGCAGCGCAATAACCGCAAGAGCCTGCTGATCAGTGCGGGGCAGGACATCGAATGCCTCGTCGTGTTCACGAGCCTGCGGATTCAGCCGTCGCGTGTGCGGAGCCTGCTCGCCTACTACCAGACGACGCCGGGTGCGCTCGACCGACTGTCCAGCCCTGAGGCGCGTGAAGAAGCGATGATGGCGCTCGGCTGGCACAAGCGTTGAACCCGTACTGCTCGCCTGAGCGCGACTCGGCCCCGGCCTCGTTCATGGATTGACGAGGCCGGGTTTTGCATACGGGTAACGAACGAGATTCGTGGCTTCATTTTGCTGTCGTGGTTATTCGGTAGATGTAAGCTGGTCCACATATTGCTTCTAACAACGTCGAACTGGGAGTAATGCGATGGCGCGTGGCTACAGGGCAATTGTGGAACTGGACGGCAAGGAAGGCGCTCTGCTCACCGCCGACCGACTCTTTCACGAGTGGGCGCATAACAAGTACCCACTGGAGGGGAGGAGTGCGCGCATTGAGTGCGACGAGGAGGGTATCTACCGATTCGGTGAGCTGACATCCCGGTGGGGGGACATCGCCGATATCGTCGCGACGAAACTAACGGAGACGTCCGAGGACAAGCACTACGAACGTCAACTCCTCGAAATGGTCGAACGCACAGGCGATGGCCACCAGCAGTGGACGACGCGAGTCTTCGCCATGCACGCGACCAAAGAGTCACACTATCGGGATGTGGTCTGGATCGAGGTCACCCCACCACGCGACAGTGAATGGGACGCGAAGCCCCCGCGGCTGGTGCGCGATCTCATCAGTGAGGGCCACTGCTATGACCGCGGGATGCCGCTGTCGGAATCTCTGCAATCCATCTCCGACGACCGTCAGGTTGAGGAGTTGATCGGCTGGATCCGTGACGAACGCAGGCGTGCCTCCGTCGTCGTGGCCGCGCCGCTCACGGACGGGAGCACAGAAGGGGACCTCGTGGCGGAATGTCGATGGAAGGAAATTCTTGGTTCGTTGACGCAGGACTCGCTCGGCTGTGCGTCCTACTTCCTCCTCACACCCGACGCCTACCGTGAGTTCCGCGCTGGAATTGGGCAGGGGTGTGGCATGCCTAAGGGGAGTCTGCGCACCTACCTGCCCGGATTTAATCCGGAGGAGCCTACGGACAGGCTTCGTCACCGAGTTCTTACCGCTCCTACGCTCCTGCGCGGCTATGACGAGAAGAAAAAGCGTTTTCGCCCTGAACTGTCGGCGATTATCGCGCGGACCCCCTGCGAATACCTGTGGGAAAACGGTCTGGACAAGGAACTGCGCCGCGCGCAAGCACCCCTAGACAAGAAACGCCTTACGGTGCCCACGTTCTATCCGCTGCGCGAAGTGACAAGGACGGTGGAGCTCCTCGACGAGAGGGTGCGCCAGCGGGTCGCCGAGTCTCTGTCCGCGCTCTCTCACGAGACGGTGCTGCCGGTCGAGGAGTCGAGGAAGCCTGAACTGGTGAAGCCGGAGAAGGCTGCACCTGGGGAGCCTGTATCCGAGGCGAACGGTAGGGCAATGGTTGCCGAGCCAGCGCCGCAGCGTAGCGAGTCCCGACACCTGGCGTGGTACGAGCCACTACGCCGCCTGATCCGCCGCTTCTTGCCGTCATTTAATCCGCGTTCGCACACCGAGCTGGAGAGCGGTGTCGCCGCCCTCTCGAGCGGCCTGGACGCAATGAATGAGGCTCACTCGGAGCTTGCGACCCAGTGCGACAGGTTGCGCGATCAGCTGGCTGCCACAGAGGATCGTCTCGATGAGACGGTTCGTGACAGTGAGGAAAAGTCCGAGTTGCTGTTGCATAAGGGGGAGCTTGAGAGCGAGTTACGCGAGGCGCAGGCGGAGAGAGAAGCTCTCAGTAAGAGGAATCGCTTCCTTGAATGGAAGTTGAAGAACCCCGACGCGAAGGACAGTGAGCGCGACTTCGTTGAGGAGCAGTTGGACAACACCCCGCAGAGCATGTCGGAGCTCTTTGATCGAATGACGGAGGGAGGGTACGAGTCAGTGACGAGATACGTCGTCCTGAGCGAACCCGATGCGATGATTGATGACATTCTGAAACTTGACGCTCTTGATAGTGGACGCTACGCCGCCGAATTCTGGAACTACATCCTCGTCCTGCGCGACTATATGCGAGCGCGTGAGGCTGGTGATTTTTCGGGTGGAAACGTCCACGACTACCTGGCAAATCCGCCGGACGGGTACCGCACCTGTTCTGCCTCGCGTCATAAATCGAATGAGAGTGAAACCGTGAAGGGGAACGAGAAGATGCGCAGGGAACGCACCAGGCCGGTCCCCGCGGAGGTTGACTCTCGCGGTGAGATAGAGATGTGGGCGCACTTTGCGCCCACCCACTGCGACCAGAACGCGCCGCGTATGCACTACTACCCGGATACGACAAAGACGCACAAGGTCTACATCGGCTATATCGGGCGTCACCTGACGAACACGAAGACCAACTGAGCATCGGGGCTGGGGTGGGTGGAAATAGCGTGCGTCATAGCTCCCAGCTGGTCGCTTATGCAGTAAGCTAGGCCACATGACTCGCCCGCGTACATCGGCGATCGAACGTTGAGTAATGAGCAAGTGATTAGCGAGGGGTGCCGTAGCTCCTCGCCTCAGGAAAGAGGGCACAGTGGCGGCAGTGATCGAGCGAGCCGAGCTGCATAAGACAATCTGGCGCATCGCCAACGACCTGCGCGGCAGCGTGGACGGGTGGGACTTTAAGAGTTACGTCCTGGGCTTCCTGTTCTACCGCTTCATCTCGGAGAACCTGACGGACTACGTGAACGCCTCCGAGCGCGAGGCGATCCTCGCTGAAGGTGGAAGCCCCGAAGAGGCCGCGGCCTTCGATTACGCGTCCCTCAGCAATGAGGACGCGGAGGCGGCGCGCGAAGGCATCGTCAAGGAAAAGGGCTTCTTTATTCGCCCCTCCGACCTGTTTGGAAACGTGCGCGCTCGGGCTGCCGGTGACGAGAACCTGAACGAGACCCTCTCCTACGCCTTCCGCTTCATCGAAAACTCGGCGCGGGGCAGCGGATCCGAGTCGGATCTGCGTGGCCTCTTCGACGACGTGGACGTGAACTCCACGAAGCTCGGGAACACGGTCGCCCAGCGCAACGCGAAGCTCGTCAAGATCATGGATGCTGTCGGCGATCTGCCTCTGGAGCACGGTGCTGCCGCAGATCGATGCCTTCGGTGATGCCTACGAGTACCTGATGACCATGTATGCCTCGAGCGCGGGTAAATCGGGCGGCGAGTTCTACACGCCCCAGGAGGTCGCCGAGGTTCTCGCGACCCTCGCCCTGGATGGGCGCTCCGACGTCACGCGCGTGTACGACCCGTGCGCGGGCTCGGGGTCCCTGCTCCTGAAGTTCGCGAAGCTTCTCGGGCCGTCGAGCAGCCGTCAGTATTTCGGCCAGGAGATCAACCTGACGACGTACAACCTGTGCCGCATCAACATGTTCCTGCACGACGTCAACTTCTCGAACTTTGACATCGCGCTGGGCGACACCCTGACGGAACCGGCCCACTGGGACGATCAGCCGTTCGACGCGATCGTCTCGAACCCTCCGTATTCGACGAAGTGGGTGGGCAAGGACGACATCGCTCTCATTAACGACCCGCGCTTCGCGCCTGCGGGCGTGCTGGCCCCCAAGTCCAAGGCGGACCTGGCCTTCACTATGCACATGCTGCACTGGCTGGCCGAGGGTGGAACTGCCGCGATCGTCGAGTTTCCGGGCGTCCTGTACCGCGGAGCCGCCGAGGGGAAGATCCGCAAATACCTGGTGGAAAACAACTTTGTGCACGCGGTTATCCAGCTGCCGCCGGACCTGTTTTTCGGGACGACGATCGCGACCTGCATCATCGTGCTCAAGAAGGCGCGCCACGATCACAGCGTGCTCTTCGTGGACGCGTCCGCCGAGTGCGTGCGTGAGGGAAACAAGAATCGCCTGACGGCGGAGAACCAGCAGCGAATCCTTTCCCTCGTGTCCGAGCGCCAGGCCGTGGACCATGTGGCCGCCCTGGTGTCCATCGACGACATTAAGGCCAATGACTGGAACCTGTCGGTGTCCTCCTACGTCGAGCCCGAGGACACGCGCGAGCAGGTGGACATCGTCGAGCTGAATACTCGGATCGCCGGCATCGTGGAGCGCCAGCAGGCGCTGCGCGCCTCCATCGACGCGATCGTCGCAGAACTGGAGGCCGACCAATGAGCCGCCTCGCCGAGCTGATTAAGGAGCTGTGCCCGGACGGAGTGGAATATCGGCCACTTGGCGAGATCGCTGATTTGCAACGTGGCGGTGGGATGCCGAAGAAGCTATTTGTTGATAAGGGTATTCCTGCTATTCACTATGGTCATATCTTCACGAAGTATGGCATTCAAACGAAGTGTGCGGCTGCCTATCTGGCTCCTGAAGATGCAGATAAATTGACTCGTGTGTATCCAGGTGATCTGGTGGTGGCCAATACGAGTGAGAATCTTGAAGATGTAGGTAAGGGGGTTGTGTGGCTCGGTGATGTAGAGGGCGTCACGGGAGGCCATGCAACTGTGGTGCGCTCTCTCGCGGTTGATACTGTCTTTCTTAGTTATTATCTCCGCACTGAGGACTTTGCTCTAAAAAAACGCAAGTATGCCCAGGGGACGAAAGTTGTTGAGCTCTCTGCTGTGAACTTATCCAAAATTGATATTCCGGTTCCTCCGCTGGAAGTGCAGCGAGAGATCGTGAGAATATTGGATCAGTTCACGACGCTGGAAGCGGAGCTGGAAGCGGAGCTGGAAGCAAGGCGGACCCAGTATGAGCACTACCGTAACCACTTGCTCTCCTATGAATCCCTGGCATCCCGCGGTCCGGTTGAAATGGTTAAGCTCGGTGATGTTATTGCGATTAGCAGAGGAGCTTCGCCGCGCCCAATTTCGAAGTATGTAACCCAGGGTGATGGTATTCCTTGGATTAAGATTGGAGATGTTGATCCGCGAGGCAAGTTTGTTACGAGTACTGCTGAGCGTATTACGAGTGCTGGTGCTGAGAAGTCGCGAAAAGTTCTCCCAGGAGATTTCATTCTTTCAAATTCGATGAGTTTTGGCAGGCCATATATTCTTCAGATTGAAGGATGTGTTCACGATGGATGGTTGATCCTATCCAATGTGGCTGACCATTGGATTCCTGATTTTCTCTATCATAGTTTGAGAACTGATAATGTACAGTATCAGTTTGCTCAGCTCGCTAGTGGGGGCACTGTAAGAAATCTGGCTCTTCATAATTGGGGGTGTAGTTGGGGTCTGAATCCGCCGGTTTCGAGGAGGCAGCGGGTGATGTAGT
>CALBAF010000017.1 GCA_937926415.1 uncultured Actinomyces sp. | reverse complement strand
GGCGTTGGAGCCGTCATTGCGGCCATCGGTGGGCGCATCGCATCGACGGGGGATCTTTTGTCGTCGCTACTGGGCTTGGAAGCGATCATCGATGGCGTCGATCTCGTGATCGTCGCCGAGCCCGAACTGGCCTCCCCGGTGCTCGCTGAGTCGACCCTTGACTGCGTGGCTCGCGTTGCTGCGACGCATGCCCTGCCGGTTGTCGCCATCACCCACAGGTCCAGCCTGTCGCACTTTGAGAAGGCCGAATGGGGGCTGCACGGTGTCTTTGAGACGGAGGGAGCCGTCACGCTCGAAGACGCTGGACGCCGCGTCGCCCGTACCTGGTTACGCTAAGCGCGCACTCCACCCGTGGCGCAGGGCGCCTGCGGGGGAGTAGTGTGTCAAGCGAATACATCTATTCGTCACGAAAAGGAGCATCATGTCCGAGTCCGCAATTCAGGCTCCCACCCACGAGGTCATTCTCACCGACGTCGCCGCTGCGAAGGTCAAGAGCCTCCTCGAGCAGGAGGGTCGCGATGACCTGCGCCTGCGCATTGCCGTTCAGCCGGGCGGCTGCTCCGGCCTGATCTACCAGCTCTACTTCGACGATCGCACGCTCGACGGCGACGCGATTCGTTCCTTCGACGGCGTCGAGGTCGTCGTCGACCGCATGAGCGTGCCCTACCTGAGCGGTGCCACGATCGACTTCGCTGACACGATTGAGCGTCAGGGCTTCACGATCGATAACCCGAACGCCCAGAACACCTGCGCCTGCGGTGAGTCCTTCCACTGAGCAGAAAGAACACCATCTCATGATGTCCTCTCTGCGCCGCTTCGGCGCCATCGCCGGTGCAGCCGCGCTCGTTCTCGGACTCGCGGCGTGCACCGACGCGACCTCGTCGTCGTCTTCGTCGTCGTCTTCGTCTCCCGCGCCGGAGATCGATTACTCCGCCTGTTCGACGGACGACTCCGCCGAACAGGTCGCGAATGTCGACCGTAGCGGCGCGGGTGACTTCCCGTCCATTTCCGGTGAAGACACCCCCGTCATTGCGGCGGGCACCGGATCCGAGCCCACCTCGAAGGTCCTTGTCAAGACCCTCAAGCAGGGCGACGGCGCGGTCGTGTGCCCGGGTGCGACGATCAAGGCGAACTACGTGGGCACCCTCTGGGACGGCACCGTTTTTGACTCGTCGTACAAGCGCGGCGAGGCCATTGAATTCTCGCTCAACCAGGTTGTGAAGGGTTGGACCTACGGTCTGGCACACACCCACGTCGGTGACCGCGTCGAGCTCGTGATCCCGGCGTCCCTTGGCTACGGCGGCCAGGCTCGCGGTAACATCCCCGCGAACTCGACTCTGGTCTTCGTCGTGGACATCGTCGGCGTTGCGACGCAGGACATCGCCGATGAGTCCCTCCTGAGCAGCGCCGTGGCCACCGGCGAGGAGCTCCCAGCGGGTATCACCGTTTCCGGTGACCCCGGCGTCGAGCCGACCCTGACGATCGACGAGAGTGTTGCTGCCCCGACCGAGAATAAGATCTACACGATCTACAAGGGTGCAGGCGAGGCTCTGACCGCCGAGCAAACCGTCCTGTACAAGCAGGTCGTCGGCGGTTTTGGCGCGAACGGACGCGCTCAGTCCTCGTGGGGACAGGACGCCCTTCAGGCTTCCGTCGCGCAGGCTGATCTGGCGGGCACGACCGTCGGATCGCGCCTTCTCATCGTGGTTCCAGTTCCTCCTCAGGAGGCACAGTCCGGCCAGGAGGCACCGCCCGCTCAGGCGACGGTCTTCGTCGTCGATATCGTGGGTACGACCTCGATGCAGTGACCGCGCATCGACTCGCGGCAACGTCAGCGGGCGGCTCCCAGTGGGGGAGCCGCCCGCTACCCGTTAGAATGGGACCATCGCGTCGATTTGGCCGACATATGCAAGGAGAGCTTCCATGAGTGAAGAAAACGTCACCATCCTGGTTTTCAGCGACGATAAGGATCGCCGTCACGCCGTCGTCAACGGAATTGGCCTGCGTGCCTCCAAGGACACGCCCCGCATTGAGTGGGTCGAGGCCGCAACCGGTTTCGGCGTGCGCGATGCCTTTGATCAGCAGGATTTTGCGTTGCTGATCCTCGACGCTGAGGCGAAGAAGGAGGGTGGCATGTCCATCGCTCAGGACCTTCGCGAAACCCGTGACGGCATTCCCCCGATCGTTTTCCTGACCGCCCGCCCCCAGGACGAGTGGCTGGCCACGTGGGCCGGTGCCGCCGCCGTTGTGTCCGACCCGATTGACCCGATCATCCTTCAGGAGACCGTCGCCGACGTGCTGCGTGGAGCGAAGTGATGGCCACGCAGGAGTGGGCGCCGATTATCGCCGCCCTGACTGCCGGCGAGAGCCTCGACTACGGCCAGTCGTACTGGCTGATGGACCAGGTCATGAGCGGCGAGCTCGGCGAGGCGCGTCTCGCGTCCTTCCTGACCGCGATGGCTATCAAGGGCGCCACGGTCGATGAGATCCACGGCCTGGCTGACGGCATGCAGGATCACGCGGCACACGTCGAGCTGCCCAGCCGTGCTCTCGACATCGTCGGTACGGGTGGAGACGGATACAAGACCGTCAACATCTCGACGATGTCCGCCATCGTGCTCGCAGCGATGGGGATCCCGCTCGTCAAGCACGGTAACCGTGCGTCGACGTCGAAGTCGGGCTCCGCGGACGTCATCGAGGCACTCGGCGTCAACCTTGACCTCGACGCGGATTCTCTGCGTCGCGTCTTCGACGAGGTTGGCATTGCGTTCCTCTTCGCGAACAAGATGCACCCCTCGATGCGCTTTGCGGCACCTGTGCGTCGCGCTCTCGGCTTCCCCACGGCGTTTAACGTGCTGGGCCCGCTGACGAACCCGGCACGCGTCCAGGCGTGCGCGATCGGTGCCTCTCGCGAGGAGAACGCGCGTCTCATGGCGGGCGTGTACGCGTCACGCGGGCTGAGCGCGCTCGTATTCCGTGGCGCGAACACCGGCCTCGACGAGCTGACGACGACCGACGCGAACCAGGTGTGGCTGGTGTCGGGTGGAGCGGTTGTGGAAACCGCGTTCGATGCGCGCGAATCCCTGGGCATGGCCTCCTCCTCGATTGAGGACCTCGCCGGTGGCGAGGCGGCCGACAACGCTGCGGTTGCTCGCGAAGTCCTGTCGGGCGGGGGAGCGGATGCTGTTCGCGACGCCGTCGCCCTCAACGTGGGCGCAGGCATTTTGGCCTGGGA
>CALBAF010000016.1 GCA_937926415.1 uncultured Actinomyces sp. | reverse complement strand
GATTCACGATCGGGCACCGAATGGAGGCCCACGGCGGCTTGGGGCGCACCGGCGTCATCCACACCGCTCACGGGACGATCGCGACTCCCGCGTTCATCCCCGTCGGCACGAAGGCGAACGTCAAGGCCCTCACGCCTGAGATGGTGCGCTCGCTCGGCGCCCAGGCGGTGCTCGCGAACGCATACCACCTGTACCTGCAGCCCGGTTCCGACATCGTCGACGAGGCCGGAGGTTTCGGCCAGTTCATGAACTGGTCAGGACCAACGTACACCGATTCGGGCGGCTTCCAGGTCCTCTCCCTCGGTGCCGGCTTCAAGAAGGTCCTGTCGCAGGAGTTCTCCGGGAAGGCGGATCCGACCGACCCGGTCGTCCAGATGCAGGCCATCAAGGCCTCGAACGCGGTCGTCGACGACGACGGCGTGATCTTCTCCAGCCACATCGACGGCACGAAGCATCGCTTTAACCCCGAGGTGTCGATGGGGATCCAGCATCAGCTCGGCAGTGACATCATGTTCGCCTTTGATGAGCTGACGAGCCTGCTGCACCCGCGCTCCTACCAGGAGGAATCGCTCGAGCGCACCCACGCGTGGGCAGCGCGATGCCTCGCCGAGCACAAGCGCCTCACCGACGAACGTTCCCATAAGCCGTATCAGCAGCTGTGGGGTGTCATCCAGGGCGCCCAGTGGGAGGACCTGCGTCGCCAGGCCGCACGCACCATGGCGGACATGGAGGTTGACGGGCAGCGCTTCGATGGCTTCGGTGTCGGAGGGGCGCTCGAGAAGGAAAACCTCGGCACGATTGTCTCGTGGGTGTGCGAGGAGTTGGGCGAGGACCGCCCGCGCCACCTCCTGGGCATCTCCGAGCCCGAGGACCTCTTCGCAGGTGTGGCCGCAGGCGCCGACACCTTCGACTGCGTCAACCCCTCGCGCGTCGCCCGTAATGCTGCGATCTATACGCCCGACGGACGTTTCAACGTTACGAACGCGCGCTTCAAGAGGGATTTTACGCCCCTCGTTGAGGGCTGTGAGTGCTACACCTGCACGCACTACACGCGCGCTTACATTCATCATCTGTTCAAGGCGAAAGAGATTCTGTCAGCGACGCTCGCGACCATTCACAACGAGTGGTTTACACTGCGTTTGGTCGATGGAATTCGGGCATCGATTGAGAACGGGTGTTTCGACGAGTTCCGTTCCGACATGCTTGGCCGCTACGAGGCTGGGCGCCGCCGCTGAAAGTGTGGAGCAACCATGAGTTTCAATGACAACATCCGTTTGGATCCATCACGTGTTGGTACGTCCGGCGCGGGGCGAAAGATTGCCGGGGCGGGCGGAGGCTCGCTGCTCGGTGTCCTCTTGATCCTCGGGTTCTCCTACTTCACCGGCATCGATCTGACGAGCCTGCTGTCGGCGTCTCCTGATACCTCGTCCACCCCCTCGTCTGCGGTCGATACGTCCACCTGCCAGACGGGACACGATGCGAATACTCGCGTTGAGTGCCGCATGGTCGCCACCGCACAGTCTCTGGACGCGGTGTGGAAGACGCAGCTGTCCGCTCAGAACACGGGCGTCGCGTATCAGCTGCCCGATTTCCAGGTCTTTACAAACTCCGTCTCCACTGCCTGCGGCACCGCGACGAGCGCGGTGGGCCCGTTCTACTGCCCCGGAGACTCGACGGTGTACCTCGACCTCGGGTTCTTTGACGACATGGTCTCCAAGTACGGTGCCTCCGATTCTGTGCTCGCACAGGAATACGTTGTCGCCCACGAGTGGGGACACCATATCCAGAACATTCAGGGTGTCTTCCGTGCGCACGACACGCGCGAGTCCGGTGAACAGGGGGCGGGCGTACGCAGCGAGCTCCAGGCCGACTGCTACGCGGGCGTGTGGATGCACTGGGCGTCCAATACCCCAGATCCTTCGACAGGCACCCCGTTCCTGAAGACTCCGACCGCCGATCAGGTCTTGGGTGCGCTCCAGACCGCTCAAGCGATCGGGGATGACCGTCTGCAGGAAAAGTATCAGGGATCTTCGAACCCGGAGACATGGACGCACGGCAGCGCTGAGCAGCGCGCGACATGGCTGCAGCGCGGACTTGATTCCGGCGACATCTCGACGTGTGACACCTGGAGCGTTCCTCGGGTGTGAACAAACCTTCGGCTCGGTACAATTGAGTGCGCCGATTCGCAGGAGGACATCATGACACGCAGCATCGTCGATCAGGCTCACGACATGTACGACGCGGTCCCCTACGAGGTGCCGGTGCCTGATGAGTCACTGTACGCACTGTTGGATGACGCCGCGCACCTCTATCCTGACCGCATTGCGCTCGACTACTTCGGTGCGACCACCACCTACGCCCAGGTCCGCGATCAGGTTCTCAAAGCCGCTCGGGTTTTGTACGAGGCCGGGGTGCGCCCGGGAGATACGGTAGCCATCGCGCTGCCAAACTGCCCGCAGGCGTTTGTCGCCTTCTACGCGTGTATGCGTATCGGAGCGATCGCCGCGCAGCATAATCCTCTTGCTCCCGCCGCGGAGATTGCGGGACAACTGGAGCGCCACGGCGGCAAGGTCGCGATCGTCTGGGAAAAGTGCGTCGACGCCTATCCGCTCGGCGTTCTCGACACCGTGTTCACGGTGGATATTTCGCACGGGATGCCCACCTCGCAGCGTTTCCTGCTGAAGCTTCCGGTCGCTCGCGCGCGCGAGACACGCGCACAGCTGCGTGGCCCCGTTCCTTCGGGAACGCGCTCGTGGGATGGCGCTACGGCCTCGTCGACTCCGATCGATCCGTTGTTCCCGCTGCCCTCCCCGGACGATCGCGCGGTTATCCTGCACACGTCCGGAACCAACGGCGTCCCCAAGTCCGCTCCCCTCACCCACCGCAACATTGGGGTCAACGTCAACCAGTGCATGTTCTGGGTCTGGAAGCTGCACGAGGGCGCGGAAACCTTCTTCTCGCTCCTCCCGTATTTCCACGCCTTCGGCCTGACCTTCTTCCTGTGCGCATCCGTACGCAAGGCTGCCACCCAGGTTCTGCTGCCGAAATTCGATGCGCAGATGGCCCTCGACGCGCACAAACGGCGCCCGGTCACGTTCTTCGTCGGCGTTCCTCCCATGTTCGAACGTATCCTGAGGCAGGCCCGGAAGACGAACACGGACATCACGTCCATCCGCTACGCGGTCGCAGGAGCCATGCCACTGTCGACGACGCTCGCGCGCGAGTGGGAGGAAACCACCGGCGGTATCATCGTCGAAGGCTATGGGCTCTCCGAGACCGCTCCCGTCCTCACGGGTGCTCCCCTGTCTGATAAGCGCCGCCACGGCGTTCTCGGCGTTCCGTTCCCCTCCACGCAGCTGCGCCTCGTCTCTCTCGACGACGACACGCTCGACGTTGAGGACGGCCAGCCCGGGGAGATCATCGTCCGAGGCCCCCAGGTTTTCGAGGGGTACCTGGACGCGCCCGAGGAAAGCGCACGCGTCTTCACCTCCGAGGGTTGGTTCAAGACAGGCGACATCGGCGTCAACAGCGATGGCTTCATCTCGATGGCGGACCGTAAGAAAGAGCTCATCCTCTCCGGCGGTTTCAACGTCTACCCATCCCAAGTCGAGGCAGCGATCCGCACCCACCCGTCCGTCAGCGATGTGGCCGTCGTAGGCGTTCCGGTCTCCGACGCGACCGAAGAGGTCGCCGCGGCCATCATCCTGGAAGACGGCAGTGCTCCGCTCACGCTCGAGGAGGTGCGAGCCTGGGCAGAAAAGACCATTGCCCACTACGCTCTCCCCCGTCAGCTCGTCGTCATCGCCGAGCTCCCGCGCAATCAGATGGGAAAGATCCTGCGCCGTAAGGTTGCCCAGGTTGTGCGCGAGGCGCTGGGCCGCTAGTTCGCGACCTACCGAGGGGGCTCGCCCCCTCCACCGCGTACAGCAATCCCCCGGGAGGCGATGCCCCCGGGGGATGATTGTGTGGTGATCAGACGTTGAAGCCGATCGCGCGCAGCTGCTCGCGTCCGTCCGGCGTGATGCGG
Source organism: uncultured Actinomyces sp. (assembly GCA_937926415.1). Classification (GTDB taxonomy): domain Bacteria; phylum Actinomycetota; class Actinomycetes; order Actinomycetales; family Actinomycetaceae; genus Pauljensenia. Next base: position 1,559 of record CALBAF010000016.1, on the reverse strand, counting down.
TCGGGGCCCCACGGCGGCATCCAGACCCAGTTGATCTGGACCTCGTCGGTCACGCCGGACAGGATCGTCTGGGCCTGACGCTCGATGACATCGGTCAGTGGGCAGGCGGCCGACGTGAGCGTCATATCGAGGCGCACCTGGTTCTCGGAACCGATGACGACACCGTAGACGAGGCCGAGATCGACGATGTTGATGCCGAGCTCGGGGTCGATGACGTCCTTGAGGGCCTCCAGCACGTTCTCGGCTGCCAGCGTGCCCTGCTCGATGACGTCGGTGCCGTCGATCTGACGGGTGGGTACCTCAGCTGCGGCCGGCGCTTCCTGCGCGGGCGCGCCGAAGCGCTGCTCGACGGGCTCAGACTGAGCCATCGGGTTAATCATGGGTGTTCCTTTACTGCTCAGCGGGCTCGCCCGCGGTGGAAATATCGATGCCGGACTTGGCCATTGCGTCGCGCAACGCGTACCAGCCCAGGAGGGCACACTTCACGCGATTCGCGAACTGCGACGTGGACTCGAGCGCGGCTGCGTCGCCCAGGTCGTCGAGGATTTCGTCGTCGACGCCGAGGTTACGCGAGTGCATCATGACTTCCATGTCCCGGTACAGGCGGCCGATCTCCTCGGCGGACTTACCCTGCGTCAGGTCGGTCATCATGGACAGCGAGGCGCGCGAGATCGAACAACCATCGCCGTCCCACTGCACAGAGGCGAGGTTGTCGCCGTCCAGCGTGACGCCCAGAGTCACCTCGTCGCCACACGTGGGGTTCACTTGGTGCGATGAAGCATCCATGCCGCTGGGATCCCCTTCGCCGTGCTTTTCGCGGGCGTGATCGAGGATCACCTGCTGGTACAACTGCTCAAGACTACCCATGGCTGCCTTTCCAAATGATTCCGATTGGTTCCGATTCTATCGGCCAAAGAAGCCGCGTACCTTCGACAGGCCATCGACGAGACGCTCGATTTCCTCGGCGGTCGTGGTCGGTGCCACCGACGCACGGGCAGAGGAACGAACCTGGAAGAAGGTATGCAACGGGATCGCACAGTGGTGTCCGACGCGCACGGCCACGTCCACGGAATCCATGAACTGGCCGACATCGTGCGGGTGCACGCCCTCCACCGCGAATGCAATGACACCGATGCGGTCGACATCCGAGTCGGGTCCGAGCACCTGGATTCCCTCGATCGAAGAAATCCCGTCGAGCATCAATCGCGTGAGTGCGTGTTCGTGGGCCTCGACGCGGTCCATCCCAAGGGACGACATGTAGCGAAGAGCCTCGGACCAGGCGGCAATCTGAGCGACGGGCTGGGATCCGGCCTCGAAGCGCTCGGGCGGAGCCATGAACGTCGATTCTTCCATAGTCACCCACTCGATCATGGAACCGCCGGTCAACACGGGAGGCATGGCCGCGAGCAGCGCGCGGCGCCCCCACAGGGCGCCAGCGCCGGTGGGGCCGAGCATCTTGTGCGACGAAAAAACCGCGAAGTCAACGTCGAGCGCCGACAGGTCGAGCGGCATGTGCGCGCTGGACTGGCACGTATCGAGCAGGATGAGAGCGCCGACGC
>CALBAF010000015.1 GCA_937926415.1 uncultured Actinomyces sp. | reverse complement strand
CGCCGCCCACGGGCACACCAAGCAGCCCGGCCCCGTACCGGCCGGAGATCTGGCGGCGACGCATTCAGACAAACGCAATCAGACAAAAAAGTGGTGGCCCCCAGGAAAACCTGGGGGCCACCACTCATGCGTTCACTTGCGTGAACTGACGAGTCGAAGCTCAGTCATAAAAACTGGTTCAGTTGTTCGTCAGCTTCTCACGCAGGGCGGCAAGGGCCTCGTCGGAAGCAAGGGTGCCCTCGTTGTCGACCGGGGTCGAGTAGGAGGCCTGCTCCTCGATGGAGGGAGCCGCTTCGGCGTCCTCTTCGAGGGCCTTGCGGACCTGAGCCTTGTGGGCTTCCCAACGGGCCTGAGCCTCGGCGTACTGGGCTTCCCAAGCCTCGCGCTGAGCGTCGAAGCCTTCCATCCACTCCTGGGTCTCCGGATCGAAGCCCTCGGGGTACTTGTAGTTGCCGTTCTCGTCGTACTCAGCGGCCATGCCGTAGAGCGAGGGATCGAACTCTTCGGAGGTCGGATCCACGCCCTCGTTGGCCTGCTTGAGGGACAGGGAGATGCGGCGACGCTCGAGGTCGATGTCGATGACCTTGACGAAGACCTCTTCGCCAACCTTGACGACCTGGTCCGGCAGCTCGACGTGACGCTGAGCCAGCTCGGAGATGTGGACGAGGCCCTCGATGCCGTCCTCGACGCGGACGAACGCGCCGAAGGGAACCAGCTTGGTGACCTTGCCGGGCACAACCTGGCCGATGGCGTGGGTGCGGGCGAATGCCTGCCACGGATCTTCCTGGGTGGCCTTGAGCGACAGGGAGACGCGCTCGCGATCCATGTCGACGTCGAGAACCTCGACGGTGACTTCCTGGCCAACCTCGACGACCTCGGACGGGTGGTCGATGTGCTTCCAGGACAGCTCGGAGACGTGAACCAGGCCGTCGACACCACCGAGATCGACGAACGCGCCGAAGTTGACGATGGAGGAAACGACGCCGGAGCGCACCTGGCCCTTCTGCAGGGTGTGCAGGAAGTTCGTGCGGACCTCAGACTGGGTCTGCTCGAGCCATGCGCGGCGGGACAGGACCACGTTGTTGCGGTTCTTGTCGAGCTCGATGATCTTCGCTTCGATCTCGCGACCGATGTAGGGGGCGAGGTCGCGGACGCGACGCATCTCGACGAGGGAGGCGGGCAGGAAGCCACGCAGACCGATGTCGAGGATCAGGCCGCCCTTGACGACCTCGATGACGGTACCGGTAACGACGCCGTCCTCTTCCTTGACCTTCTCGATCTGGCCCCACGCGCGCTCGTACTGCGCACGCTTCTTCGACAGGAGGAGGCGGCCTTCCTTGTCTTCCTTCTGGAGGACGAGCGCCTCGATCTGGTCGCCCACGGCGACAACGTCGTCGGGGTTGACGTCGTGCTTGATGGAGAGCTCGCGAGAGAGGATGACACCCTCAGTCTTGTAGCCGATGTCAAGGAGGACCTCGTCGTGGTCGACCTTGACGACAGTGCCCTCGACGATGTCGCCATCGTTGAAGTACTTGATGGTCTCGTCGATGGCTGCGATCAGGTCTGCTTCCGAACCAATGTCGTTGATAGCGACCTGCGGCGTGTTGGTGGTCATGTAGTAGTTTCTCCGAAACGGACTGGATAGTAGATGGACAGTTCCGGCGTCTTGAGGCTGATGCAGATGCACCTGTCCCGAGACACCGTGAACCAGTCTATCAGTCTTTGCCCTGCAAATGTGACGAATTTGGCGGCACTTTCCGTGGCGTGCGTCGCGTCGTCACTTCCGTTAGTGGGCCGCGAGCTGCCACGAAGCACCGATTCCGACGGCCACGTCGAGCGGCACCGAGAGCTCGACGGGGGTCGCCATCTTCTCGCGGACGATCGCTTCGACGATAGCTGCTTCTCCGGGGGCGACCTCGAGGAGGAGTTCGTCATGGATCTGCACGAGGAGGCGCGAGGTCAGGCCAGCCTCGGACAGAGCGTCGACGACGTTCATCATCGCGATCTTGACGATGTCGGCAGCGCTGCCCTGGATGGGCGCATTGAGCGCGGCGCGTTCGGCCATCTCGCGGCGCTGACGGTTCGACGAGCGCAGATCGGGCAGGTAGCGGCGGCGTCCGAACATAGTCTGGGTGTACCCGTCTGCTCGCGCCTGAGCGACCAGGCCCTCGAGGTAGTCGCGCACCTTGCCGAAGCGTTCGAAGTAACGATCGCGCAGGGCAGCTGCCTCGGGCACGGGAATGCCGAGCTGAGCAGCGAGGCCGTAGGAGGACAGACCGTAGGCGAGGCCGTAGGAGGTTGCCTTGATTCGCGACCGTTCCTCACCGCTCACCTCGGCGACCGGGGTTCCAAAGACCATGGACGCCATGGTGCGGTGCAGATCCTCGCCCGAGTTGAACGCTTCGATAAGTGCCTCGTCGCCAGACAGGTGCGCCATGAGTCGCATTTCGATCTGCGAGTAGTCGGCGCTCATGAGCGACTCGAAGCCCTCACCAGCGACGAAGGCGCCGCGAATGCGCATGCCATCGGCACTGCGTGCGGGAATGTTCTGCAGGTTCGGGTCAGAAGACGCCAAGCGTCCCGTCGCCGCTGCGACCTGCGAGAAAGTTGTGTGGATGCGCCCATCGGAGGCGACGGTCGCGGACAGCGAGTCGACCATCTGCTTGAGCTTGATGCGGTCGCGGTGGGTCAGTAGGAAGCCCAGGAAATCGTGTCCGGCTCCCCCAGTGTCTGCGGTCTTCGCGTGCAGGTCGGCTAGGGCCTCGGCGTTCGTCGTGTACCCGGTCTTTGTCTTCTTGGTCTTGGGAAGGCCGAAATGATCGAACAGGAGCTCCTGGAGCTGCTTGGGGCTCGACAGGTTGATCTCGCGTCCGGCAGCGGCCCACGCGCCCTCACGCGCGGCGTCAACGGCCTTGCCGAGTTCGTCAGATAGACCATCCAGCACGGCCGTGTCCGCGGCGATACCGATGCCTTCCATCTGACCGAGCAGGATCGACAGGGGCATTTCCATGTCGGTGAGCAGCGCGGCCTCGGAGCTTTCTTCGAGGCGAGACATCAGCGTGTTCGCGAGCGGGTGCAGGTGGGCGGCCAACTTCCCGGCGCGCACCTGGGCCGCACTCGGGCCAGCTCCCATGTCGCCAAGATCGAAGAGAGCCTCGGAGTCCCCCTCCTCTTCCTCGATCACGACGCCAAGCACGCGCGAGAGCACATCCTCCAGCTTGTGGGAGCGCTGATCTGGATGCGCGAGGTATGCCGCAAGCATCGTGTCGCACTCGACGCTCCCCAGCGTCCATCCGCGCGACGCGAGCGCGTGCCGGGCACCCTTCGCGTCGTGCACGATCAGGGACGAGGCCGTGGCCAGCACGTCGCCAAGCGCTTCCTCCTGCTTCGGGCTCAGTTCGACGGGGTCAATGACGAGCGCATTGGTTTCCGACGCAAGAACGAGGCGCGTGACGTCGCCGCGAGTCGGCCTCGTGTCTCCTTCGACGAGGAGTGCGAGGCGGGAGTGGTTGCCCGCCCACCGCTTGATGTCGCAAGAGGCGTCGACAATCGCAACGTCGATCTCGACCTCGTCGACGGGCTCGGGGGCCTCATCAACGTGCCCCTCCCCCATACCGATGCCGGCGACCTCGCGCACCTTCTGGCGCAGACGACCAAACTCGAGGGAGTCGAAGAGACGATCAATGGCAGCAATATCCGTGGGACGACGCGCCAGATCACTCGGCGACACCTCGAGGTCCATGTCGGTGAGCAGGCGGTTCAGGCGGCGGTTGCGCACGACGTCGTCCATGTGCTCGCGCAGCGCGGCGCCGCGCTTGCCACCGATTTCGTCGGCGCGCGCCAGCAGGTTGTCCAGTCCGTCGTACTTGTTGATCCATTGAGCGGCGGTCTTGGGGCCAACACCCGGAACACCGGGCAGGTTGTCCGAGGTCTCACCCACGATGGCGGCAATCTCGGGGTAGCGATGCGGCGGAACACCGTACTTGTCTTCCACTGCCTGCGGAGTCATGCGGCGCAGGTCGCCGGGGCCTGTGCCCGGGTACAGGACCGTCACATTGTCGGTCACCGTCTGGAAGGAGTCGCGGTCACCGGACACGACGAGGACGGTGGCTCCATCGTTGCCAGCCCGATACGCGAGCGTGGCGAGGATATCGTCCGCCTCGTAGCCCTCCCGGGAGAGCGACACAATGCCCATCGCCTCGAGAACCTCACGGATCAGCTCCACCTGGCCCTTGAACTCCTCAGGCGTGGCATCGCGCGTCCCCTTGTACTCCGGGTACTCCTCGGTACGGAATGAGTGCCTCGACACATCGAACGCGACGGCGACATGGGTCGGCTTCTCTGTCTCCAGCAAGCGCGTCAGCATTGAGACGAAGCCGTAAACGGCGTTCGTGTGCTGGCCCGTGGCCGTCACGAAGTTATCCGGCGGAAGCGCGTAGAAAGCGCGAAACGCCATCGAATGGCCATCAATAATCAGCACAGTGTCACTCACACATGCCACCCTAGATGCCATGACACACGATCACCAGACGAAACACACGCATTCTTCCTCACCCGATCCGCTCGCACGCGGCGGCTGGGTAGGCGCGCACTGGCCCGGCACCCTGATGGAAGCCACAGGGATGGAGGTACTGGAGCATAGCGCGACGCGCACCGTCATCTCTATGCCCATCGACGGGAATCGTCAGAGCGCAGGGATCCTCCACGGTGGCGCATCCGCTGCCCTCGCGGAGACAGCGGCATCCTTTGCCGCCCAGATCCACGCGCGTGAAGCTAATCCGGGCAAGCAGGCCTACGCCGTCGGGACGGAACTGAACGCTTCTCATATCAGCGCCGGACGCGAGGGAATCATCACCGCGACCGCTACCGCCGTTCACCTGGGCCGTAGCTCGACAGTTCACACTGTGGAGATTCGTGACGAGGCGGACCGCCTGATTTCGATCGCGCGCGTGGCCAACCGCATCCTGGTGCGCTCAAACCACGACTGAATAGCCAGAGCACAGCAATGGGGAGGGTCGATTGACCCTCCCCATTCGCACGTCTATGACTCAGTCGTCAACCTGGTTGATCACCGCGTCGGCAACCTCGCGCATGGACAGACGGCGATCCATCGACGTCTTCTGAATCCAGCGGAATGCCTCGGGTTCGCTCATGCCCATGTTCTTCATGAGCAGGCCCTTCGCGCGATCCACGCGCTTGCGGGTCTCGAAGCGATCCGACAGATCGGCAATCTGATCCTCAAGCGACTCGATCTCTGCGTGACGCGACAGGGCAATCTCGACAGCCGGGATCAGGTCAGCGGGGCTGAAGGGCTTCACGACGTAGGCCATCGCGCCAGCGTCACGAGCACGCTCAACGAGCTCAGTCTGCGAGAACGCCGTCAGCATGACGACGGCGCAGGACAGTTCCTGCAGGATCTTCTCCGCTGCGGTGATGCCGTCCATCTTCGGCATCTTGACATCCATCACGCACAGATCGGGTTCAAGCTCGAGTGCCAGCTCGACAGCTTCCTCACCGTCGGCAGCCTCGCCGACGACCTCGAACCCCGCCTGGGTCAGCGTCTCAACGATATCGAGGCGAATCAACCCCTCGTCTTCTGCGACGAGGACGCGACGCGGTTCAGCCTGCTCTTCACTCATTGTCATATTCCTCAGTTTGATCGGTTTGCTCAGCTGCTCTATTGTGGGACTCGCACACGCGAAGCCCCGATAGCCCAACTGGCAGAGGCGGTCGGCTCAAACCCGGCTTGTTGTGGGTTCGAATCCCACTCGGGGTACCGCCAGTGGAGTAAGTACTCCTAATGGTACCGGCAATTCAACGCGTATGCGACGCGCGCACCGCAATTGATATAGCGAATGTGCAGATGAACAAGGGGCCGACAAGCAATGCTTGTCGGCCCCTTTGTCACGGCTCAGGCCACGACGCTCAGTTCGAGACCAAGGTACTCGGCAGCCGCGCCCCGGCGGGCCGGCTCGTCAAGGTCGGCGATTGCCTGCTTGACCCTCGAATCGTGGAAGTCAGCGAACCACGGCTCAACGGCGCGTGAGAGCTGGCCGACCTCCAGGTTGTTGGCCACTCGGCCAAACAGCGTGTCGTGGACCGACACGGTCCGGATGTTCGTATTCATTTCTTTTTCTCCTCTTCAATTCGGGCGCGCCAGAAAACGTGCTTTGTTCGCACAGGCATTTCTGATCACGCCGAGCAGCGATCTGCTGCAATGCCGCGCCGTCGTTGGTGCGGCGTCCACGTGTCTCAAAGGAGTCTCACTTTCTCGCCCAGGCTGGAGTGCAGTGGCGCCATCTCGGCTCACTGCAACCTCCGCCTCCTGGGTTCAAGCGAAGATCGGAA
>CALBAF010000014.1 GCA_937926415.1 uncultured Actinomyces sp. | reverse complement strand
CTGGTGGGTGCCGTCGCCCGCGTTGAGGACCGGCAGATTCATCCAGCCGGCGTGCGCGAGACGGTGAGCGGCGCCCGACGAGGAGTGGCGCACGATGACCGCGTCCGCGCCCATGGCCTCCAGCGTGAGTGCGGTGTCCTTGAGGGACTCCCCCTTGGAGACCGAAGAGCCGCGAGACTGGAAGTTAATGACGTCGGCGCTCAGGCGCTTGGCGGCGGTCTCAAAAGAGATGCGGGTGCGCGTCGAATCCTCAAAGAAGAGGTTGACGACAGTCTTGCCCTGAAGCGTCGGAAGCTTCTTCACGCCGTGGCCCTGAGTGGCGGCCATCTGCTCCGCGGTGTCGAGGATCAGGATCGCCTCCTCGCGCGTCAAGTCACGGATCGAAATGAGATGGCTCAGGCTCATCGTTTACAGACCTTTCCCAAGAAGGACGCCGTCGCGCCCGTCTGTTTCATCGAGCAGAATGGTGACGATTTCGTCGCGGGAGGTCGGCAGGTTCTTGCCGACGTAGTCCGGGCGAATCGGAAGCTCGCGATGGCCACGGTCGACGAGGACTGCGAGCTGAACGGCCGCGGGGCGACCGATACGAGTGAGAGCATCGAGCGCAGCCTTAATGGTGCGGCCGGTGTACAGCACATCGTCGACGAGGACGACGGTCTTTCCGTTGATACCAGTACGAGGAACCAGAGTCTCTTTCGGAGCCCTGAGGGGCTGAGAGGCCAGGTCGTCGCGGTACATCGTGGTGTCGATGATTGCAAGTTCCGCATACGTGCCGGAGACCTCGCGAATGCGATTAACGAGACGACGCGCCAGCGTTGCGCCACGGGTGGGTATGCCCGCGATCACGAGATTATCACTGCCGCCGTTTCGTTCGACGATCTCATAGGCGATGCGGGTGAGGGAGCGTGCGACGTCGCCAACTCCCAATACTTCTTTGCCGCGCGATGCGCGATCTGCGTGCACTTCGGCCACGCTTACTCCTTCCCCGCCTCACGGGACGGTCATTAAAGGATCTGTCGTACGTCCATCCTACGCTCCTGATCAGACGTGAGTGTGACGCCTCCGCGTGTGAAAGGCCACGTGGGTGGCGTTAGACTGCAGGAATGAGCCAGGTGTCGAAGCAGTCTAGTTCTGGGCGACGGGCCGGCGTTGCCCCGCTGGCGCACGACCGCCCAGCGTTGACGCACCGCGTGACGCTCGACGATATTGCCCGTGCCTCCGGCCTCTCGATCGCGACCGTGTCTCGCGCTCTGGGGGGATCTCCGCGCGTCGCCGCCCCAACACGCGAAAAAATCGAAAAGGTGGCCGAGCAACTCGGCTACAGGGCTAATGTCGCAGCTTCTCTCCTCGCTTCGGCGCGGCCACAGATCCTCGGCCTCGTCTGTTCCCTGCAGCAGGAACTCCATGTGCGTTACCGTGCCGAGGCCCTGCGATACGCTGAGGACCGAGGGTTCCGTGTCATCGTGGAATCAATAGACGCCTCGCGCGACGTGGACCGAGCCTGGGAGTCCGTTCTGCAGTTGCGTGCTCAGGCCGTCATCGCTGTCGACTCAACGTGCATTTCAACACGCTTCACAAACACCCCGACCGTCCTCATCGGTCAGCGCGCGCCGCGTCGCGACATCGATCTGGTGACGAGCGCCAACGAACGAGGCATGGGGCAGGCAATCGCTCTCCTCGTCCGACGCGGAAGTCGGCGCATCGCTTTTCTTGAGGGCCCGCCCGGCCCATCAGCACGGGCACGCAAAGCGGCTTTCACGCAGGCCTGTCGGGCGCACGGTGTGGATGCGCTCACCGTTGCGGGCGGTGACAATGTTGATGCGGGCTTTCTTGCCATCCGAGCAGGTGTGCCTGCAGGCGTCGATGCGCTTGTTTGCTACAACGACCAGTGTGCGCACGGAGCGATTCTTGCGTTGCTCGGCGACGGTCTCATTCCCGGCCGCGACATGCTCGTTGTCGGCTGTGATAACTCGGCGATCGCTTCATCACGCGCTCTTTCTTTGACGTCGATCGACCGCGCGCCTGCGCGCGTCGCAAGCCTGGCCGTCGATCAAGCGATCGCACGGGCGCTCGGAGATGACGATCGCCCGTCCCGTCGCAGCGTTGACACGGAACTCGTCGTACGGGCGAGCACGGGATAGCCGCACGGAACGAGCACCGTGTGTGCCCGTTCCGCGCGACCGTCCACGTCTATTGCACCGAGGACATCAGACACTCCACGAGCGTGGCATGCACGTTGGGTGTGCCGAGGAGAATTGAGCCCTTGTAGCGCACGTCGAGCGGCGTTCCGTCCAAGCGTGTGGCAACCGCACCGCACTCGGTGGCGATGAGTGTTGCCGCGGCGATGTCCCACGGCGAGACCCACATATGGACGAACGCTCCAGCCCTCCCGACCGCGACCTCCACGCACTCGAGTGCCGCAGAACCGTAGCGCCGATGGCCTCGGCTGTCTTGAAGTGCGCGGGCAAGCCTCGGCAGCGCGAGAATCTCTTTGATGTCGGTGATGATAATGGCGTCACGATACGAATCCGCGTCGAACGCCTGCGCCAGGGGCACCCCATCTACCCACGCGCCCTGACCTCGGATTGCGTGATAGATATGTCCGCCGACAATGTCCGCAACAACGCCGAGGACGGGAATTCCGTCTTCGCACAGAGCCAGTGACACCGCGTAATCGCGGTGGGTTTCCACGTAGTTCATCGTGCCGTCGATCGGGTCGAGGACCCAGATAAGCCCGGCGAATGAGTCGACAGCGTGCCCCTCCTCCCCCAGCAGCGGCAAGCCTGTGGCCGCATGAAGGTGCGAGGCTATGTCCGCTTCGATAGCTTTGTCGACTGCCGTCACGAGATCGTTGCGATTTGCTTTCGTGTGAATATCGAGCTCAACAGGTGGGTGAAGGGCGATGTTCATTCCCCGTCGTACGGCTTCGATAGCCGCGTTGAGCAGATGCTCAATATCAGGATTCATGCTCACGACTGCTCCTTCGCTTCGCTGAACTCACGGTCCGCGCGCAGGTTTCGCTCTTCGAAGAGCGCGACCATAATGAGGCAGGCGAGACCGACTGCGGCGGAGACAAATAGGACGGTGAATGTTGACGACCAGCCATGGAGATGCCATCCGAGAATCGTCACTCCGTCCTTGGTTGGGTCGGCAATGCGTCCGAGAAGAACCTTCGCCATGGAATCGCCGAAGACGTATCCGAAAGCGCGAGGAACAGCGTTAACGACGACGGTTGCGGTCTTCGGCGCAAAACCGATGACGCAGATACCGATCAGGGTAACGGGGCCGAAGATAAGGAAGCCGATCATGAAGAGTGCGCCGTAGACAACAGGAGCCGTTGTTGCATGCGCGTACACGAAGAGCGGGATGGCGACTGCGCCCATGCCGATAGCAGCACTCAGTGCGCGCCGGCCTCCCATCTTGTCGGAGAAGTAGCCCCACAGGAGAGAACCGGCGAGGCCGCCAAGTTCCAGTGCAATGGTCGTGTTCACCGCGAGGTAGTCGGAGAAACCGAGCTCTTGGCGCGTGTAGAGCACGTTCCAGTTGTCGATACCGATGCGCACGCAGTACGCAGCGACGTTGGCAATGCAGAGGAACCAGACGGCCGGATTCTTCACGACGTAGTCGAGCAGAATGCGTCCCTTGGACACCGAGCTGGTGACCGCGTCGGCCTTCGACTCGGGCTCGCCGAAGATTGCCTCGGGAGTGCTCCAACCCAGCTCCTTCGGGTCGTCCTTGCCGTAGAACCATCCCCATATGCCGATCGGGATGCAGATGACGGCAGGAACAATGAACATGCCGATGACGGATCCGTTGAACAGTGTGTTCGCGCCCCACAGCGCGAGCACGCCGGCCACCATCGCACCGATGTTGTGCGAGGCATTCCACCAGCCGATAAAGCGACCGCGCAGGGCGCGCGGAGTCCACCGGTTCATGGTCGAGTTGCAACAGGGACCGCCGGGAGCCTGGAACAGGCCATTCAGTGACCACAGGAGAATCATCCAGCCGTATGGGCTATGGAACCATGCGAGCACGAGGCCGATCAGGATCGAGGTGATGCCTGAGGCGAGCAGGAGGGCCGAGATGACCTTCTTGGTGTTCTTGCCATCGATGAAGAAGCCGAGAATAAGGCCACCGAAGCCATAGGTGAGCGAAAAAGCGAAGCCGATCGTGCCGAGCTGAGTCGTTGTGAGGCCGACCTGTTCAACGAGAAATGGCTGCGCCGACTTGAAGTTCGTGCGCAGCAGGTAGAAGCCGCCGTACACGACGACGAGCACGGCGTACGTCTTGAGGAACTCCATGAGCCACTTTTTGCGTTGCTGCTCAAGCGTCAGGGACGTAGGTGGTGACGTACGGATATCGAAAATGCGGGATAGATGCGTCATTGCTGTCTCTCCAGTCTGGTGGGTGTACGCGGGCGATGATGGCGACGGTGCCATCGGCGTGACGCCACCAGAATACAAACGCTTACATTCAGTGTCAAGACTCACTCGCGCATGAAAATCGTCGGTTATGAACTGGTGTCAAACGGCGCAATGTAGGGCATTTGGTTGGCAGTGAGGGCGATTCGTGTCGAACGCGTCGCTTCCTGCTTGTTAGCGATGTAAGCCTGTGGACGCGTGGTGGTGGAATATACCTGGTATGGGTATACGTCAATACCCCTACCGGGTATTTCGTCTCCGATGACAATACGTAGTCCTGTTGGCGCTGCAATGAAAGGGGCAAACCCGGTAAAATTCAATGAGCGCCGACGGCGCCTCAGAAACTTCACTATAGAAAGGCCACACCATGACGATCGAACAGCTTCCCCACCCCGAGGTCCACGGTGGCGGCTGTGGCTGCGGTGAACACGATGTTGTTGAGCCGACCATTGATGCGACCGCTATCCCCCACCGTCTGCGTCACGCGGCTGTCCTCGGCGCTGCCCAGTCGATGAACGCTGGTGAATCCTTCATCATTCGCGCTCCCCACCTGCCTCGTCCGCTGCTTGCTCAGATCGCACAGCTGCCCGGCGAGTGGACCTTCGAGGTCATCGTCGACGGCCCCGAATCCTGGGACGTGCGAACGACTCGCCTGTCTCTGTGACAAAGCCTCATGACATGGTGAAGGCCGACTCTCGCATGAGAGGCGGCCTT
>CALBAF010000013.1 GCA_937926415.1 uncultured Actinomyces sp. | reverse complement strand
CCGACCGGTCGGGAAACGCGCCTCCGACAGGACTCGAACCTGCAACCTCGGGATTAGAAGGCCCTTGCTCTATCCATTGAGCTACGGAGGCGTGGCGCGGTGCGCCGCCTGTAAGACTAGCGGAGGTTAGCGCGCCTTTCCACCAGCGCGCCCCAGCAGGAAGGCGAGCAGCGGGAAGAGCAGCACGGACATCGCGCCGGCGACAACGAGCAGGGAGGCGAGCCACGAGGGCAGGACATCTGTCGCGACGCCGAGCTCGGTGACGGCAACGATGATCGGCAGGCCGGTCGCGCCGTATAGGCCGATGCGCGTGGCATCCATCCAGCCGACGCGTTCGATCGATCCGTGGAAGCGTTCCAGAAGGACGATGGGCACACCGCGCACGACGAGGATCGCGCCGACGAAGGCGACGAGCAGGAAGGGGTAGCCCACGACGGCGCTCAGCGAGATATTCATACCCGAGGTGACGAAGAACAGCGGGATGAGGAAGGAGAAGCCGAGGGTGCGCAGCTCACCCTCGACCATCGTGAAGTTGCCGGGTGCCAGCGCGCGCACGATGATGCCGGCCGCGAACGCGCCGAGCACCATGTCCAGTTCCATAACCGCGGACAGCGCCATGAGGCCGGTGAGGACCAGCATGACGACGCGCATGAGCGTCTTTTGCGAGGTCTGCGCCCCGTGGAGGATCGTCCGCCCGAACGCGGGATGCTCCAGGATAAAGCGCGTCGGGATGGCGACCGCAAGGACCGTGGCGAGCGCGAACAGCAAAAGAACGATCGCCGCGGCCCACGGGCTACGCGCCGACAGCAGCAGCGACATGGCGATGATCGGCGCGAGCTCGCCAACGGCTCCATGGATGAGGACGGCCTTTCCGATCGTCGTCCCCATAACACCGGCCTCCATGAGGATGGGCAGCAGGGTACCCATCGCCGTCGAGGTCAGCGCGATGGCCAGCGCGATGTACGTGGCAGTGGCGACCCCCGTCGTGCCCGACGCGGCGACCGCCGCCCAGGAGACCGCCAGGCCGATGCCGAAGCACGCCAGCCACGTCAGTAGCGAGCGTCTACCCGCCCGTCCGTGCACCTCTTCGACATCGATCTCGGTGCCCGCGATCAGGAAGAGCATGCCCATGCCAACCTCACGAAACACGGAGATCGGCTCGGTGAGGGATGCGAACCCCAGAACGTTCGGCCCGATGATGGCGCCAAGGATGAGCAGCCAGACGACGTCGGGCACGCGCTTGTGTGTGAGCGAGGACAGCAGGGGTGCGATGGCCGCAGCGGCGGCGATCAGGAAGAGGGAGACGATGGCCCCCTCGGTACCGCTCGTTGTCGAGGCGGCGACGAGGCCGTGGCCCACTCCCCCGCTCGCGGCGGGCAGAGACATCGGCAGGCTCATGTGCGTTCCTTTTCGGGTACTGGAATCAGGCGCGCGCCGACGACCGATGGGGCTGAGGGCGCATATTCAGGAATTGTGGGCATGACAAAGGCCCGGGACGACAAGTCCCGGGCCCGTGCGTGGATGCGAGGTCAGCCCTCGACGTCCAGGAGGCCGTTCTTGTAGGCCTTGGCCAGGCGGCGGGGCACGCGGATCTCACGGCCGGCAACCTTGACGGTGTTCAGCTCGGTAAGATCAGCCTTCCAGGTAGACCGGCGGGTGCGGGTGTTCGCACGGGACATCTTGCGCTTGGGAACTGCCATGTCTTACCGCTCCTCTTCTTTCTCGACGACTATTCTGATCGGTGCGCCACGCGGGCGCACGGCGACAACCCGACAAGACTACCACGGACCAGCCCCGCAAGCACATCGCGAGGGCCTACGCGCCTGCGATCCTGGTTACAGACTGAGGGCGCTTGCTCTCCCTTAGACTGAGCGCATGTCCGCTCTTCGCACGCTCGCCTCCGGCACGCTCCTCACCCACGAGATCGAGATCAAGCGTTCCCGTTTTATCACGACGCTCGCCAGGACGGACACGCCCGAGGAGGCGCGCGAGCTCATCGACGCGGTCAAGGCCGAGCACCCGCAGGCACGCCATAACTGCTCGGCGTACCTCATCGACCCGCAGGATGCCGCACCTTTGCAGCATTCATCGGACGACGGCGAGCCTTCGGGCACGGCGGGCACCCCGATGCTCGAGGCCCTGCGCGCTTCCGACACGTGGAACGCGACGGCGGTCGTCACCCGCTACTTCGGAGGGATCCTCCTGGGCGGGGGTGGCCTCGTGCGGGCCTACTCCACCTCTGTCTCCGAGGCGGTCGCCCGCGCCCCCATCGCCTACCTCGTCGGGCGCGACGTCCTCGAAACACAGCTGAGCCCCGGGGACGCGGGTCGCATCGAGGCGGAGCTTCGCGCACGAGGAGCCGCGGTCATCGACACGATCTGGGGCGCTGACGTCACGCTGCGCATTGCGATCGATCCGGCCGACCGAGACTCCATTGACGCATGCCTGGCCCAGGCCTCGTCGGGTGTTGCAAAGTTTCGCTACGTGGAAACACGGCGAATTGAACTAGACGAGGCTCCGAGCGCGGGATGACAATTCAGGGGTACACCTGCTTAGGAAGGACCCCTCATGGCTCGCATCGCCTCCAACGTCGCCGATCTGATCGGTGGCACTCCCCTCGTCCGTATTAACCACGTTGCCGGTGACGGCGTTGACGTGGTCGCCAAGGTCGAGGCCTTCAACCCCGCCTCCTCCGTGAAGGACCGTATCGCCCGCTCGATCATCGACGCGGCCGAGGCCTCGGGCGCTCTCGCTCCCGGCGGCACGATCGTCGAGGCCACCTCCGGTAACACGGGTATCGCCCTGTCGATGGTGGGCGCGGCTCGCGGCTACGAGGTCGTTATCGTCATGCCCGCCTCGATGTCTGTCGAGCGCCGCGCCATCGTGCGCGCCTTCGGCGCCGAGCTGGTCCTCACCGACCCGAAGGGTGGCGTCTCCGCCGCCGTCGCAGAGGCCGAGCGTATCGCCTCCGAGC
>CALBAF010000012.1 GCA_937926415.1 uncultured Actinomyces sp. | reverse complement strand
ACGGCACGACGCAGTACGGCGCTCCCGGCTACGGCACGACGCAGTACGGCGCTCCCGGCTACGGCACCGATCCCGCTGCCGTGTCCTATCAGCAGGTCTCCCCCATGACCGTGGCCAATCGCCAGCAGCGCAGACAAAGCCTCAAGTTCATCATCGTCATGCTGGCCACCATCCTCCTGGGCTGCGCCGTCTATCTTCTCCGCGACCTCTTCGAGTACGGGACGCCACTCCTCATGTTGAGGCTCGCCGAGAGCGCGGCGGGGCTTGTCTTGGCGCTGTCCTGTTTTCCTTTTGGTTCCATTCTTCGACGCCAAGCACAGCCAGCGTATCCATCGAGCAGCACCCCTCAGCAGCCGCGCGACATGAGCGGCCCCCTCTACTACGGCATGGTGGGTCTCCTCATCGCGGGCGTGTCGCTCTACTTCGGTCTGCCCGCCGCCATGGATCTCGCGGATGGCCCTACGCCCAGGACCGTCACATCGTGCATGTATTTCCAGTACGACGCCCCCCGATCCATGTTCTCTCACTCATCGGTCTACAGGGATAACTTTTCGATCAACTTCGAAGGCGGACTCACGCATACGACGACGTTCTTCTCAGAGAACATCGACGACATCAGGACGCGTGGGGACCTGGCGACGGATCTGTACAACGCCTGCGAGCACCGCGAGCGCAGCCAAACGATGACAGTGTCCTACTACCCGCGCACGTGGATTCTGACGGGTGTGCAGGTCAGCGGCTCGTGAGGATCCCCGAGATGAAGCGCGCGCTATGGTCGAGGGCGGCCTCGGCCTCGGGAATGGTGGGGACTGAGAGCACGTAGACGTGGAAGCCGTCCGGCTCCACGCGCGCTCGCACATCCACGCCGGCGCGAGCGGCCTTGCGGGCAAAATCAATCGTGTCGGGGCCCAAGATGTCCGCGTCGCCCTGGAAGATGCGCATCGGCGGCAAGCCCGCCGGGTCACCGTACAGGGGGCTGACGCGCCAGTCGACCGGGTCCAGGTCTCCCGCCCACGCGCGGCCCGCCCACACCAGCCCGGGCACGCGCAGGATCTTGTCGCGGTGCTGCACCTCCTCAATCGCCGGGTTCGTCATGGTGACGTCCACCCACGGTGCGTACAGGACGAGGCCGTCCACCTGACGTACACCCACGTCACGTCGCTGCATGGCGAGGGACAGCGCCAGGCCGCCACCCGCCGAGTCGCCGAAGATGATGATGCGGCCGAACTCAGCCTGTGCCTCGTCGATGATGGGCTGGACGAAGTCGAAAGCTTCGGCCGCATCGTGCTCGGGCGCGAGCGGGTAGTCCGGAATGATGACGGGCAGGCCGGTGCGGTCGATGAGGCCCTCGACGATACCCCACTGGCCGTCGACAAGCGGGAACAGGTAGGCGCCGCCGTGCAGGAAAATGAGAGCTCCGCCCGAGCGCAGGCCCTGCTTCGGGAACACACGGGTCACACCTTTTTCGCACGTTGCAGTGAAACGGGCTTGCATACGTTCGGGCATGGGGTGCTGCTGCGGGGCGCCCGCCGCCATCTCACGCGCGGCTTCCTCGGTGTGCAGCGCGGGAGGCGTGAGGCCCTTTCGGGCGTGAACAAGACGCATCTGGAGGGACATGGAGCCTCTTTCGTAGCGGGAACCAGCCGCGAGCGCACAGGGAAGCACCCGCGCGCCAACAGGTATCAGGATACGCTGCGAGGGAGGATCGCTCCTCACTGCGCATGTTCTCTGTAGCCACCGGAGGAAGCAGCAGTGGGCGGAAAGTGCCGGTGGCTGAAGGCCGTTTCTGCTCGCCGCCGGAATCTGGCGCTAGCACGTCGGGCGAACCGACTACGCGGATAGGTGACGAACATCCGGATAGGTTATGAACATCCGGATACCTTAATAACCTATCCGGATGCGCCGTTCCTATCCGGATGCGCCATTACTATCCAAATGCTCGCGCGAGATTATCCACAGGGCAAGTATCCGCTACCGGTTGTATCCACAGGCCACCGTCTAGCGCTTTCCTCGCTGCTGATGATGGTACGAGACTTCATCTATGACGCAGGATTCCATCATCATCACCCCTCCAGCAGACTCACCCCGTGAACAACCAATATCTACGCTGGTCCGCATCATGCGTGGCATCTGTGCAGTGCTACCCCTCGATTCCATAAATTCCAACCCCTGGGATGTGTGGGAAGCCGTCGCTCGCGCACGCATGTATGCCGTCGATGCCTCCCACAAGCACTCTTCTATCTTTGTCGGACAGAGCTGCTTACGACTGTTGGGGATTCGCGGCTGGTCCCAAAACCCTCCCGTTACCATCTACCGGGACAACCGAAGATGCACTTCTTCTCTCCCTCCATGTCACGTCGGATCCACGACTGTTCCAGCGACATCGGTGTCATGCTCTGAGTTTCCACCTCTTTCGGAAGAACGCAGGAGGATCGACGGTTTGGTCGTAGAGCACCCCTACAATGCGCTCGTAAGATGCGCGCTCCATGACGAGCCGTTAGAGTCCTTCGTCCTCGGGTGTATGGCACTCAACGCCTGGAGCCAGTTCTCAATGTTTCATCAGGATGAGAGCCGCCGGAGAGCCGAGGAGATACGAGCTGAACTGCTCGCTCGACTTGATCGGGCTGGCCACGTGCGCGGCTACCGACGCGCTCACGCTATCCTCAAGACTATCGATCCGGGATGTGCCAATCCCGCCGAAGCTGCGCTCCTGTGGATTGTACGGTCCATCTGCCCCTTCACGGTTAAAACGCAGGTGCATATTGGAGTACGCGGCCATCACTACTACATCGACATCCTGATTGAAGACCTGCACCTCATCATCGAATTTGATGGGGTCGCGAAACTTGGGGAAAGTCGCGTCGAGCTCGAACAAGCCAAGCGCGAGTGGGTGTTGCGCGATCAGAACCTTCGCGATGCCGGGTGGCAGGTTATCCGAGTGAGTTGGCCAGACTACGACGACTGGGAACAGCTGCGGATCAGGTTGAGCCGAGTCCTGGGTCCAATCAATCCTGCTCCCGACTGTCGTTTCCTGTGGAAACTACCGACACAACGTTGCGATGGGCCGTCGCGGCGCTTTTACTCACGAACCCCACGCATTGGACGCAATCACGCGGATAGGTTACGAACATCCGGATAGGTTACGAACATCCGGATAGCTTAATAACCTATCCAGATGCGTGGTTCCTATCCAGATGCGCCGTTCCTATCCAGAACGACGGCCGGTGGATTGGCCCCACCCATTAACGGGTTGCTCACGCCACCACGCGCACGCTCAACATCGGCCCAGCACG
>CALBAF010000011.1 GCA_937926415.1 uncultured Actinomyces sp. | reverse complement strand
GAGACGGAGCGGCTGCGCGCGCGGCCGCCCTGGGCTCCTCGGCCTCGGGCACCCCCAGCGACGAGGACGAGGTCCCCCTCGAACTCAAGCCGCGTTCCTCGTGGTGGACCCCCGTGTTCGTCTCGCTCGTGACGGTCCTCGTGGTCGCCGCGTCGTGGATGTCGTGGAAGTGGACGCAGACCCAGTACTACGCGATCGGCCAGGACGGCTACGTCGTCATCTACCAGGGCATTCCGCAGTCGATCGGACCCTGGCAGCTGTCGCACGCGGTCGAGGTCTCGAACGTGGCCCTCGCCGACCTGTCCCCCGTCGACCGCCAGCGTCTCGAAACCCCGGTGCTGCGTTCCTCGCGCGCCGACATCGACTCCTACATCGAGGGCCTGCGCCACTCGGTCGTGCAGCCCGCCTCCCCCTCGTCGTCGACATCCCAGTCGGGCACACCGCAGTCCGGTGAGGCCCAGTCTGGGGCGCAGAGCGGGGGCGCCTCCTAATGGCTACCGTATCGATCGCGCCCGCCCGGCCTCGCCGATTCCTCGAGCTGACCCTCATGGGCCTGGCTCTGGCCGTCGGCATCGCCGGCTACGTGCTGACCTCGCTGAACTACACGGGGGAAATCCCCGCGAACCTGCTCACGCAGGTCGGCGTGCTCGTCGCGATCGCGATCATTGCCGAGGTCGGCGTGCACTTCCTGGCCCCCTACGCGGACCCGGTGATCCTGCCGATCGCCGTCGCTCTGACGGGCCTGGGTCTGGCGATGATCTACCGCCTCGACCTGTCCTACGCGCGCAGGGACGAGGCCGTGGTGGGCTTCCGTCAGGCGCTCTTCGTGGGCATCGCAATCGTTATCGCGGCCATGATCTTGATCATGCTGCGCGACCACCGCATGCTGCGCCGCTACACCTACACCTTCGGCGCGCTCTCCCTGTTCCTCCTGCTCCTCCCGATGATTCCGGGCCTGGGTCAGGAGACCTTCGGCGCGCGCGTCTGGATCCACCTGGGTCCCATCTCCGTCCAGCCCGGTGAACTCGTGAAGATCACGCTGGCGGTCTTCTTTGCCGGATACCTCGTGACGAACCGCGACAACCTGGCGATCGGCGGCCGCAAGTTCCTCGGCATGCGCCTGCCGCGCGCCCGCGACCTCGGCCCGATCATGGTCGTGTGGCTGATCGGCATCGCGATCCTCGTCCTGCAGCGCGACCTCGGTACCTCGCTGCTGTTCTTCGGCCTGTTCGTCGCGATGCTGTACGTGGCGACGAACCGCGTGTCGTGGCTGGTCATCGGCTTTTCGCTCTTCGTGCCCGCCGTCGCGGTCGCCGTCAAGTCGTTTAGCCACGTGCAGACGCGCTTCAACATCTGGCTCAACGCTCTCGACCCGGAGATTTACGACCGAGGCTCCTACCAGCTCGTCCAGGGCCTGTTTGGCCAGGCCTCCGGCGGCCTCATGGGCACCGGGTGGGGCCGCGGATACCCCCAGCTCGTGCCGCTGGCGAACTCGGACTTCATCCTGTCCTCCTTCGCGGAGGAGCTGGGCCTGACCGGCATGGCCGCCATCCTCGTCCTGTACCTGATCCTCATCCAGCGAGGCCTGCGCGCCGCGCTGACGGTGCGCGACGGCTTCGGCAAGCTGCTGGCCACCGGCCTGAGCTTTTCGCTGGCCATTCAGCTCTTCGTGGTGCTCGGCGGCATCACGCGCATCATTCCGCTGACCGGCCTGACGGCCCCGTTCCTGGCTGCGGGCGGCTCGTCGATGGTGTCCTCGTGGATCACCGTCGCCCTGCTGATCCGCGTGTCGGACGCTGCCCGCCGCCCAGCATCGGCCCCCGCGCCGTGGAACTCCGGTGTCCAGCCTGCCGTGGGAGTGGGTGAGTGAGCCGTGAATAACCAGATCCGCAAGATCTTCGTCATCGTTCTCCTGATGTTCGCCCTGCTGGGCGTGGGCATCACGAACACGCAGTTCATTTCCGCGTCCTCGCTCAACGCCGACGCTCGCAACCAGCGCACGATCCTGCACGCGGCCGAAACCGACCGCGGCCCAATCATCGTCGACAAGACGGCGATCGCCTCCTCGGAGCGCGAGGCCGACTCGAAGCGCTACGTGCGCACCTACGCCGAGGGGCCGCTGTACGCGCCGGTCACGGGCTACTTCTCGTCGGTGGGCAACGCCTCGACGGGCATCGAGGCCGCCGCGGAGGACGTCCTGGACGGCCAGTCCCAGACCCTGCTCGGACAGCGCCTGCGCAACCTCCTGACGGGCCAGAACCGTCAGGGTGGCGGCGTCTCCCTCACCCTGAACTCTCAGATGCAGAAGGCCGCGGCCGAGGCCCTCGGTAACCGCAAGGGCGCCGTCGTGGCCCTGGATGCGCGCACCGGCGCGGTTCTGGCGATGTATTCGTCGCCGACCTTCGACCCGAACCAGCTGGCCTCCTCCGACGCCAGCGCGGTGTCCGACGCATTCTCTGCCCTCTCCTCGGACCCGAACAACCCTCTGCTCAACCGCGCGATTTCCGAGCGCTACGCCCCCGGCTCGACGTTCAAGATCCTCACGACGATCGCCCTCATCGAAAACAACCTCGCCGACCCGGATATGCACATGCCCTCCCCCGTGTCGACAACCCTGCCGGGCACGGCCACCGAGGTCTCCAACATCGAGTCCTCCACCTGCGGCGACGGCGAACCGACGCTCGCCGAGGCCTTCGCGCGCTCGTGCAACACGACCTTCGTGCTGGCTTCTGAGCAGCTGACGAACCAGCAGCTTCTCGACGTGACGAACCGCTTCGGTTTCGGCCGCGAGTCGCAGATCCCGCTGACGGTGACGCCCTCCGTGTTCCCCGCCGACGCGGACGCCGCGCAGCTCGCGATGAGCTCGATCGGCCAGTACACGGTCCAGACGACGCCGCTGCAGATGGCGCAGGTCGCCCAGGCCATCGCGAACGACGGTCAGATGATGACCCCCTACCTCATCGACTCGATCGTGGACGCCGACAACCAGGTCGTGCGCACGACCAGCCCGACCGACGCCGGACGACCGATCTCCTCCGAGACGGCCTCGAAGCTGCGCACCATGATGGAGTTGGTCGTCTCCCAGCCCTACGGCACCGGCACCACGATAGCCCTGCCGAACATTGCGGTGGCCGCAAAGACCGGCACCGCCGAGACCGGCAATGGCGACCGCGCAAACGCCTGGGCAGTCGGTTTCGCCCCGGCGGACAACCCGCGCATCGCCTTCGCCGTCCTCGTCGAGGGCGACGACAACGATCCCACGCCGCACGGCGGAGACGTGGCCGGCCCGATCGC
>CALBAF010000010.1 GCA_937926415.1 uncultured Actinomyces sp. | reverse complement strand
TCCTTGCCGCTCGTGGAGTTCCAGTACCAGCGGGCCAGCCGGAACGACTCCGACACCTGCGTCCAGCTCCGATAACGCTCCCGCAGCCCACGGTCCAGGATCGCGAGCGTGTCCCAGGTCTCGTCCTCGGTCAGCCAGCCCAGCGCGAATCCGCAGCGCGTCAGCATGCCGGCACGAACCAGGTCCCAGGCGGAGAAGTCCACGTTGCGGATGTCCCGATCGTTGTCGAGCATGCGCTCAAGGCGCCACAGTGTCTCTGCTGCGTCTGAGGATGACGCGGCAGACTCTCGCAGCTCGTGGCGCTCAGCCTCCGCCAGGGAGGTGTCGACCCAGCGGGCGCGCTCCGCTTCGAAGCCGGTGCGGTGGCCGGAGGTGATGAGCCAGTGGACCTGGGAGAGAAGGTCGGCGCGCGAGCGCACTCCCCAGTCGAGAGACAGCATGGTGCGCGTGCCTTCAAGGTCGGAACAGGTGAGGCGGTCCCACGGGTCACGGCGGCACAGGGAGTACGGTGCGCAGATCGCCAGGAGTCGCTCATGTGGGCCGGCGGTGAACTCATTGGGCTCGGAGTCTCTGATGGGCCGATGGTGCTCAGTGAGCTCATTCCATGTGGACTCCTCACCTCGGTGCGGGGCCGAGGCTGCCTTATCGCGGCGCAAGCGTATTTTTTGATGGATTGATTTGGAGATCTCGATGGTGGCGATCACTCCAAAAAACACCAGCGCGGCGGAGAGGAGTAGGGTCTGCATGGACATGACGAGAATTGTGCAACATGTGAACAGGTGAGTGCCACATTGATGTGCACGCCTCGACTCAAGATTATTGAGTTGAATGCCTGTTTATTTACAGGTTGTTGATGAAAGCTTCGAGGCGCTTCATTCCTTCGTGCAGCTCGTCGCGGGAGGCCGCGTAGGACAGCCGTACGTGGGAGCGAGCCGTGGTCGTGGAGAAGTCCTGTCCCGGAGTGAGGGCCACATGCGCCTCCTCCAGGGCGCGGTGACAGAAGGTCTGGGCATCGAGCCCTGTGGAGGAGACGTCGAAGTAGACGTAGAAGGCGCCGTCGGGCAGGACCGGGACCGGGAGGCCGATGCGTTCCAGCCTGTCGAGCACGATGCTCCTGCGGGCGAGGAGCTCTTGGCGGCGCTGCTCGCACACGGAGATGGATTCGGGGGAGAAGACCGCCAGCGCAGCTTCTACAGCCTGCTCGAAGGCACCCTGCGGGCCATCTCCGGCGCCATCGGCAAGAAGAACCC
>CALBAF010000009.1 GCA_937926415.1 uncultured Actinomyces sp. | reverse complement strand
CCGCCTGCGCGACGAGATCGAAGACCTCAAGAAGGAACTGCGCGCCATGAAGCGCGCCCACTGACCGTCTTGACCACCCGGCGCGGCCGATCGCGCGCTCGCCGCGACCTCGATTACGTGCGTTTGCGCCCGAATCGCGACCGATGCCACGCCGCGGCTTGGGACGCGAAGCAAGCTTCACAGACTAGAATAGGAACGTTAGCGGAGGGGAGTACTCCCACCAACAGTGGCGTCGTCATCACGACGGCCCGCCCACGCGGCGCGGCCTCCGGCGTCACCGGCCAGGTTTTCCTGGCGGGAGGAGACCTCCGGTACCCGACTCGTACCGGAGGCCCCACGTATGCACGTGCACGCCCTTGCCTGGATTGTCCTGGCTGGCATCATCCTGACCATGATCGTCGTCGACATCGTCGGCCACGTCCGCACCCCCCACGAACCCACGCTCAAGGAAGCGACCTGGTGGTCCGTCGCCTACATCGCGATCGCCCTCATTTTTGGCGTCATCGTCTGGGCGGTCTGGGGAGCCCAATACGGCCAGGAATACCTCGGTGGCTACATCACCGAAAAAGCGCTGAGTATTGACAACCTGTTCGTGTTCGTCATCATTCTCTCGACCTTCCGCGTGCCCAGGAAGAACCAGCAGGAGGTCCTGCTGGCCGGCATTATCATCGCGCTGGTTCTGCGCCTCATCTTCATTCTCGCGGGCGCCGCGCTTATCGAAAACTTCTCGTGGGTCTTCTATCTGTTCGGCGCGTGGCTGCTGTGGACGGCGATCAGCCAGGTCCGTGAAGGCTCCAGCGATGACGACGACGAGGAGTACCGGCCGCCGTCAATTGTGCGATGGGTGTCGAAGGTCGTGCCCGTCACCGACGGCTTCATCGGCTCGCGTATGCTCTACCGCCACGGCGGACGCACGTACATCACGCCGATGCTGCTGTGCGTCATCGCGATCGGCACCGCTGACGTCATGTTCGCCGTCGACTCGATCCCCGCGATCTACTCGTTGACCTCCGAGGCATACCTGGTGTTTGCCGCCAATGCGTTCTCGCTGCTCGGCCTGCGCCAGCTCTACTTCCTCATCGACGGCCTGCTCGACCGCATCGTGTTCCTTCATTACGGTCTGGCCGCGATTCTCGGCTTCATCGGCTTCAAACTTATCAACCACGCGCTGCACACCAACGAGCTGCCCTTCATCAACGGCGGGCACGAGGTAGCCGCCATCCCCGAGCCGTCCATCGCGTTCTCGCTGGGCTTCATCGTCGTGACGATCCTGATCACGGTCGTGGCCTCCCTCGCGGTTTCCAGTAAACGGCGCGCGTGATATGAGTCGACCGTGGGACAGCGCTAAAATTCCATGGTCGGATAGTTAAGAGGTAGTCATGGTTGTTCACCCGTGGGCGTGGGGCATTCTGGCCCTCGTTGCCATCGGTCTCATCGCGCTCGATTTCCTCGGGCATGCACGTAATCCCCATCCGCCGACCGCTGCCGAGGCGGCTCGCTGGACGCTGTTCTACGTGGGCTTGGCGGCCGTCTTCGGCGTCGGAATCTGGCTGACGAACGGCTGGCTATATGCTCAGGAGTTCTACGCCGGGTGGGCGATGGAATGGTCGCTGTCCGTGGACAACCTCTTCGTGTTCATCCTGATCCTGAAAGCGTTCCGGGTTCCGCGAGAGAACCAGCAGAAGGCGCTGCTCTTCGGTATCGTCATTGCACTGCTGTTGCGCCTCGTGTTCATTCTGCTGGGCGCCGCGCTGGTCGCGCGCTTCTCCTGGGTTTTCTTCATTTTCGGCGTGTGGCTGTTGTGGACGGCGTTCTCGCAGATCAAGGAGACCGCGACCGGTGGCGGAGACGACGAGGAGTACGAGGAGAACGCCTTCATCCGCGCTGTGCGCCGAGTCCTGCCGATCACCGACGGTTTCATCGGCGATCGCATGCTCTACCGTCACGGCGGACGCACGTACCTCACCCCGCTGTTCGTCGTTGTGCTGGCCCTCGGCTCGGCTGACCTGATGTTTGCTTTCGATTCGATCCCCGCGATCTTCGGCATCACGTCGCAAGCTTTCCTGGTGTTCGCGTGCAACGTGTTCGCGCTCATGGGTCTGCGCCAGCTCTTCTTCCTGGTGGACGCTCTCCTCGGTAAGCTCGTGTACCTGGGCTACGGCCTCGGCGTGATCCTGAGCTTCATCGGCGTCAAGCTGATTCTCGAGGCCCTGCATGCCAACACCCTGCCGTTTATCAACGGCGGTCGAGGAGTCGAGTGGGCACCGGAGATTTCGGTGTCCGTGTCGCTGGGGGTCATCGTCGTGACGCTCGTGGTGACCGTTGTAGCGTCGCTGGTTCGCAGCGCGATGGATGAGGAGGGTGCTGATGAGCGCTGACAGCCCGACGATTGATGAGCGTGGCCTGAGCGCCGCCGAGGTTGCCGAGCGCGTCGCTCGCGGCGCTGTCAACCGGGTGAAAGATCGTACCTCTCGGTCGGTGGCGTCGATCATTCGCGAGAACGTCCTGACGTTGTTCAACGGGATTATCGTCGCTGCGTCGATCATCGTGTTGCTGTTCGGTGACCTGCGCGATGGCATTTTCGGCGGCGTCATGATCATCAACGCGGTGATCGGCATCGTGTCTGAGCTCCGTGCCAAGCGGACCCTTGATTCGCTGGCGATCGTCGATGCTCCGCAGGCGACCGTCCTGCGCGACGGTACGCTGTCGGTCGTGCCCGCGCGCGACGTCGTGCTCGACGACGTCATCGATCTGACGCTCGGCGATCAGGTGAGCGTGGACGGCACGGTCCTGTCCTCGGCGGGCCTAGAAATCGATGAGTCGCTGCTGACCGGCGAGTCGCGCCCCGTGAAGAAGAAGCAGGGCGATCAGCTGTTGGCCGGCACGAGCGTCGTCGCGGGTGCTGGCCGCATGATGGCCACGGCTGTCGGTGAGCGCGTCTACGCGCAGGGCCTGTCCGAGCAGGCGCGCGCCTTCACGCGTACGGTCTCGGAGATCCAGATGTCGATCAACCGGGTGCTGCAGGTCGTCTCCGTTATGCTGCTTCCCATCGTCGTCCTGACCTTCTACTCGCAAAATCGCATCGCCGGCGGACACGGGGGAGACTGGCGCGAGGCCCTCGTGCTCTCGGTTGCCTCGGTGATCGGCATGATCCCGCAGGGCCTGGTGCTCCTGACATCCATGAACTTCGCGATCGGCTCGGCGACGCTGGCACGCCGCGGTGTGCTCGTCCAGGAACTACCCGCCGTCGAGGTCCTCGCCCGCGTGGACTGCCTGTGCCTCGACAAGACGGGCACCCTCACCACCGGCGGCATTCGCGTGCGGGGCGTCGAGGTCATTTCCGGTGACGAGGCCTTGGTCCTCCGGGCGCTGGCAAGTGCAGCAAGCGACCGCACCAACGCCACAGCGGAAGCCATTTGGGAGCACCTCGGTGAGTCCGAGTGCTCAGGCGCAGCCGAGCGTATCGAGTGGTCTGTCCCCTTCTCCTCGGCCCGCAAGTGGAGCGCGTGGGGGAGCGGGAACGATTCGTGGATCCTCGGCGCTCCCGAGTTCGTCATTGACGAGGCCGCCGCGGAGAATACGGATCTCCTGGCCAGGGTGCGCGGCATCGCCGAGGGAGGATCCCGTGTCGTTGCACTCGTCCACGCGGACGAGGCCGTGGCAGACGACGAGCTGCCCGCGCGCCGTAGTGTTGCAGCCCTCGTGGTCCTCGAGGAGGACCTGCGCCCCGACGCAGCCGAGACTCTCGACTACTTCCGTTCGCAGGACGTCCACGTGCGCGTCATCTCGGGGGATAACCCGACGACGGTGGGCGCGCTGGCCGCGCAGGCGGGCCTGACGGCACCCGACGGGTCGCCCGCTCGCCTCATGGACGCGCGCGACCTGCCCGAGGATCTGACCTCTGAGGCATTCATCGACGCGATCGAGAACCACGATGTCTTCGGGCGCGTGACCCCCGAGCAGAAGCGTGCGATGGTCGGTGCGCTCCAGGCGCGCGAGCATTGCGTGGCGATGACGGGCGACGGCGTGAACGATGCTCTCGCACTCAAGGACGCCGACCTGGGTATCGCGATGGGCAACGGCACGCAGGCCACGAAGGCGGTCGCGCAGATTGTCCTCGTGGACTCAAAGTTCTCGGTGCTGCCGGGTGTTCTCTCGGAGGGTCGGCGCATCATCGCCAACATGGAACGCGTGTCCTCGCTGTTCCTGGCCAAGACCACCTACGCGGCCGTCCTCGTCATCGTGACGGCCCTGGTCGGCTGGCGATACCCGTTCCTGCCGCGCCAGTTCAGCTATATCGACTCGCTGACCATCGGCATTCCCGCCTTCTTCCTGGCTCTGTGGCCGAACCCGCGCCGCTACGTGCCGGGATTCCTCAAGCGCACGCTGTCGCTCGCGATGCCCACGGGCATCATCCTCGCAGCGGCCGCCCTCACCGCCTTCGGGATCGTTGATGGTCCGCCGCAGGCGCGCGAGTCCACTGCCGCGATTCTCTCCCTCATGCTGGGTGCCATCTGGCTTCTCGTCATCACCTCGCGTCCGCTGTCGACCTGGAAGTGGGTGCTCCTGGTGAGCGTCATTTCGGCGACGGTGGGTGGTGTGCTCATCCCGCCTGTGCGCCACTTCTTCTCGATGGTCGCGCCGTCCGGTTACGAGTGGCTCGTTATCGCGTGCGTCGGTGCCTGCGCCGCCCTCCTCATCGAGGTCGCTCAGCGCATCTTCTACGCGCGCCAGTTTGCTCGTTCCTTGGAGGGCTGAGCTCTCCAGATACAAAGCGAGGCCGGTGTCGGGTGTGAACCCGGCCCCGGCCTCGTTCGCTTGCTGCGATCAGAACGCCCGGATGACGGGGTTCCACTCGCGGATGAGGCGCGCCTGGATGACCTCGGCGACGTAGAAGGGGTCCTCGTTGAGGATGCGCTCGACGTCGGCCTGGCTCTCGGCGTTGATGAGGATCAGGGCGCCCGGAATCTCACCAACGAGGGGACCGGACGCGATGTTGATTCCCTGCTCGAGCAGGCCGGACAGGAACGCGCGGTGCGTCGGGCGAACCTCGTCCATCGTCTCGGTCATCGACGGGTTGTACACGTATTCGACTGCGTAGAATGCCATAGCCCAACACTAGCCCTGATCCGCGCTTTTGCCTAGAGGACGGTTAGGATCGAGGGGTGCATGACAAGCTAATCATCCAGGGTGCCCGTGAACACAACCTTAAGGACGTGAGCCTCGAGCTGCCCCGAGACTCCATGATCGTCTTCACCGGCCTGTCCGGATCCGGTAAGTCCTCCCTCGCATTCGACACGATTTTCGCCGAGGGACAGCGCCGCTACGTGGAGTCACTGTCCTCCTACGCGCGCCAGTTCCTCGGGCAGATGGACAAGCCCGACGTCGACTTCATCGAGGGTCTGTCGCCCGCCGTCTCCATCGACCAGAAGTCGACCTCGCGCAACCCGCGCTCGACCGTCGGCACGATCACGGAGATTCACGACTACCTGCGTCTGCTTTACGCCCGAGCGGGCGTGGCGCACTGCCCCGAGTGTGGCGCCCGCATTCAGGCCCAGACACCCCAGCAGATCGTCGATCGCGTGCGCACGATGGATGAGGGCACGCGCTTCCAGGTCCTCTCCCCGGTCGTGCGCGGCCGTAAGGGCGAGTACCAGGACCTCATCGACGAGCTGCGCTCCGAGGGCTACACCCGCGCGATCATCGACGACGAGATGGTCCGCCTCGAGAACGCACCCAAGCTGGAGAAGAAGCTCAAGCATACGATCGAGGTCGTCGTCGACCGCCTCGTCGTGCGCGAGGGCATGCGCCAGCGCCTCACCGACTCCGTCGAAACCGCCCTGCGCCTGTCGGACGGCCTCGTCGTCATCGACTGCGTCGACCTGGATGCCGACGATCCCGAGCGCCGCCGCCGCTTCTCCGAGAAACGCGCGTGCCCCAACGACCACCCGCTGATGCTCGACGAGATCGAGCCTCGCACCTTCTCCTTCAACGCTCCCTACGGCGCGTGCCCCGACTGCGCGGGCCTCGGTTTCCGCCTCGAGGTCGACCCCGAGCTGGTCGTCCCCGACGAGGAGCGTTCTCTCGCCGACGGCGCGGTCATCCCCTGGAACTCGAACTTCAAGTACCACAAGAAGCTCCTCGAATCCCTCTCCAAGGAACTGGGATTTGCGATGGGCACGCCGTGGAAGTCCCTGCCTAAGAAGGTCAAGGACGCCATCCTGTACGGCAAGGACTACGAAGTCACCGTCAAGTTCCGTAACCGCTGGGGACGCGAGCGCTCCTACTCGACGGGCTTCGAGGGCGCCGTGAAGTACATCGAGCGCAAGCGCGAGGAAACCGAGTCGGCCGCCGTGTCCGAAAAGCTTGACTCCTATATGCGCGAGATCCCGTGCCCGACGTGCCACGGAGCGCGCCTCAAGCCCGAGGTTCTTGCCGTGCGCATCGGCGACAAGTCGATCGCCGAGCTGTCCGACATGTCGATCGCGGAGGCTCGCGCGTTCCTCGCCGACGTTGAGCTCGAGCAGCGCGCGCGCTCGATCGCCGCTCCCATCCTCACCGAGATCGAGGCCCGCCTGGCCTTCCTCGTCGACGTGGGACTCACCTACCTGACGCTGTCGCGCGCTGCTGGAACCCTTTCTGGTGGTGAGGCGCAGCGCATCCGACTGGCCACGCAGATCGGCTCTGGCCTCGTCGGCGTCCTCTACGTCCTCGACGAGCCCTCGATCGGCCTGCACCAGCGCGACAACCGCAGGCTCATCGCGACGCTCGAGCGCCTGCGCGACCTGGGCAATACCCTCATCGTCGTCGAGCACGACGAGGAGACGATGGAGGCGGCCGACTGGATCGTCGACATTGGTCCGGGCGCCGGTGAGACCGGCGGCTGGGTCGTGCACTCGGGCCCGCTCTCCGAGCTGCTCACAAACCGCAAGTCGCTGACCGGCCAGTACCTGTCCGGCAAGCGCCGTATCATCCTGCCGCCGACGCGACGCCCGATCGACAAGAAGCGCGTCGTCACGGTCAAGGGCGCGCGCGAAAACAACCTGAAGAACGTCGATGTGTCCTTCCCGCTCGGCGTGCTGACGGCCGTCACTGGCGTGTCCGGCTCCGGTAAGTCGACGCTCGTCAACGGCATCCTGTACCGCACCCTGGCCTCGCGCCTCAACGGCGCGCGCATGGTGCCCGGCCGCCACCGCACGATCACGGGCATCGAACAGCTCGACAAGGTCGTGCACGTGGACCAGAGCCCGATTGGTCGGACGCCGCGCTCGAACCCGGCGACCTACACCGGCGTGTGGGACCAGATCCGCAAGCTCTTCGCCGAGACGCAGGAGGCGAAGGTGCGCGGCTACGGCCCGGGACGCTTCTCCTTCAACGTCAAGGGCGGACGCTGCGAGTCCTGCAAGGGCGACGGCACCCTGAAGATCGAGATGAACTTCCTGCCCGACGTGTACGTGCCCTGCGAGGTCTGCCACGGTGCCCGCTACAACCGCGAGACCCTCGAGGTCGAGTACAAGGGCAAGACCGTCGCCGACGTGCTCGACATGCCGATCGCCGAGGCCGCGCAGTTCTTTGCACCGATCTCGCGCATCGCTCGCCATCTCAACACGCTCGTCGAGGTGGGCCTGGGCTATGTGCGCCTCGGCCAGAGCGCCACGACCCTGTCGGGTGGCGAGGCTCAGCGCGTCAAGCTGGCCTCCGAGCTGCAGCGACGCTCGACGGGCCGCACGGTGTACGTGCTCGACGAGCCCACGACCGGCCTGCACTCCGAGGACATCCGCAAGCTCCTGCTGGTGCTTCAGTCGCTCGCCGACAAGGGCAATACCGTCATCGTCATCGAGCACAACCTGGACGTCATCAAGAGCGCCGACTGGATCATCGACATGGGCCCCGAAGGCGGCGCTGGCGGTGGAATGGTCGTCGCGCAGGGCACGCCCGAGGAAGTCGCGACGATAGAGGAATCCTTCACCGGCCAGTACCTGGCAGAGGTTCTCGCGAAGGAGGCCGAGCGAGACGCCGCTGCCCAGTGACCTAAACGGTTAGGATGGGCCTTATGCTTCCTGGTTACCGCTATTTCGGCCACATGTACTACTGGCCAGCATGGGTCCACCTCATCGTCATCGCGCTCATGGGCGTCGCAGCGGCGCTCACGATCTCCGCGCTCATGGCACGCGGGGTCGGTCGATCGCGCGTCTACGGCCTGAGCTGCGGCTTCGTGGCGGGCATCGGAAACCTGAGCTTGTGCGTTCTCGTGCAGGCCGAGGCCCGGCACACGTGGCACATGGGCATGGTCGGCGCGCTCTATACGGTCGCGTTCGTATTCTTGCTGATGACACTCGTGTCTCTGTGGAGCGGCGGATCGAGCGGATTCCTGTGGTCGCGAGCCTTCCACCTGTTTCTGGTGGTCGCGATGGCGATCGCCGGCATCATGGAATTTGCCTACCGTCTGGCGTACTGGATTCCGCTGCCCGTCGCGGGCGTCGCAGTCCTGCTCGCGCTGTTCTGCGCATTCGTCGCCGGTCGTAACAGCCGGGATTAGCCGGCTTCAACGCGCGAAATGGCCCCGACCTCGTCACTGAACGAGGCCGGGGCCGCTTCGTTGGATCGGAATCACCGGGCAGGTGCCCGGATTACTCCTGGTTCTTCGCTGCCTCGCCCGACGCGTACAGAGCGTCGACCTCGTCGGCGTAGTCGGCCAGGACGCGGCGGCGCTTCAGCTTGAGGGAGGGCGTCATGTAGCCGTTCTCCACGGTGAAGGCCGCATTCACGATGCGGTAGCGCCGGATCGACTCCGCGCGAGAGACCGCCTTGTTGGCGCGGGCAATCGCCTTCTCGAGCGAGTCGCGCACCTCGGGCAGGTTTGCGGCCTGGGCAGCATCGACGACGGGCAGGCCGTGGGTTGAGAGCCACTCGGGCAGCATCTCCGTGTCCAGGGCGATGAGCGCGCCGATGTACGGACGGTTGTCGCCGACCACGATGATGTTCGCGATGAGCGGGTGCGTCGACAGGGACTCTTCGAGGATCTCGGGGGAGACGTTCTTGCCGCCCGCGGTGACGATGAGTTCTTTCTTGCGTCCCGTGATGCGCAGGTGCCCGCGGTCGTCGATGGATGCGAGGTCACCGGTCTTGAACCAGCCGTCGACGTAGGCCTCGGCCGTGGCTTCGGGCAGGTTGTGGTAGCCCTTCGACACGGAGATGCCCTGGACGAGCAGCTCGCCGTCGGGGGCGATCTTCATGCGGTTGCCGGGCCAGGGGAAGCCCACCGAGTCCGGCGGGAAGTCCTGCGGGGTCTCCACGGAGATTGGGCCGGTCGTCTCGGACAGACCGTAGCCCTGCAGCAGCGTGATGCCGAGGCCGCGATAGAAGTTAGCGAGGTCAAGCGCCAAGGGAGCGCCGCCCGAGATGATCGTGTGCAGGTTCGGGCCCAGGATCGCGCGGACCTTCGATAGGACGAGCGCGTCGGCCACGCGGCCACGCAGCTTGAGTGCGGTCGACGGTCCGGGGGAGGGCATCGCTGAGGCGTCGGGGATGGGCGTCGTGTCGGGGCCGGGGCCCGCGACC
>CALBAF010000008.1 GCA_937926415.1 uncultured Actinomyces sp. | reverse complement strand
GTGGGCGTTGGGTTCGGTTACGCCGCCGTGGGTCGCCCAGCGGGTGTGTCCGATGCCCGCAAACGCGTCGGCCGGAGGCTGCGCGTCGAGTTCCTCGGAGAGGTTCACGAGCTTGCCGAGCGCGCGGCGCACGTCCAGGTGATCCGGGGACGCCAGGGCGATGCCCGCCGAGTCGTATCCGCGATATTCGAGGCGTGCCAGGCCGCCGAGGACAACCTCACGACTACGCTGGGACGCCTTGCATGCAATATGTCCAACAATTCCGCACATAGCACTTATTGCAACACACCAAACCCCTCTTGCGGTCAGTAACGTGTGTCGCTTCACGTGGTGAACTAAGTGCGCATGACCACGAACATGTGGGGCACAATGGGAGCGTGAGCATCACCGAGAGCCCCTTGCCCATCCCATCCCCGGCCTCGTCGAGTGCCTCGTCTGACGAGCAGAACGAGGTCGCCGCGCGCAACGCCCCCAACCCCTACGCGCGCTTCGACCGCTCCGAGTGGGACCGCCTCGCCGATCGCACTCCCCTGCCGCTCACACAGGAGGACATCGACCGCATCGCCTCTCTGGGCGACCCCATCGACATGACCGAGGTCGACACGATTTACCGGCCCCTGAGCGCGCTGCTGCAGCTCTACATCGACGGGCGTCGCCGCACCGCCGCCGAGCGCCACGCCTTCCTCGGCGAGCCCGAGGGCCACTCAACGCCCTTCGTCATCGGCATCGCCGGCTCTGTCGCCGTCGGAAAGTCGACGGTCGCGCGCCTCCTCCAGCTGCTGCTCTCCCGCTGGGACTCCACCCCGCGCGTGGACCTGGTGACCACCGACGGCTTCCTCTACCCGAACCGGATCCTGCAGGAACGCTCCCTCATCGCCCGCAAGGGGTTCCCCGAGTCCTACGACCGCTCGGCCCTCATCTCCTTCCTGGCCTCGGTCAAGGCCGGTAACCCGCACGCGAAGGCCCCCGTGTACTCGCACGTCACCTACGACATCGTGCCCAATGCCTACATCGACGTGGATCGCCCCGACATCCTCATCGTCGAGGGCCTCAACGTGCTCCAGCCACCGCGCTCGGCGCCCGGATCCATCTCGGTGGCCGTCTCGGACTACTTCGACTTCTCCATCTACGTCGACGCCGACGAGAAGTTCATCGAGCAGTGGTACGTCGACCGCTTCCTCAAGCTGCGCGCGACCGCGTTCTCCCGCGAGGACTCCTACTTCAAGACCTACGCATCCCTCACCGACGAGGAGGCCGTCTCGACCGCCCACGTCGTCTGGAACGCGATCAACCTGCCGAACCTGCGCGAGAACATACGACCCACCCGCGAGCGCGCGACCCTCATCTTCACGAAGGGCCCCGACCACCGCGTCGAATCCCTGTCAATCCGCAAGGACTGATCCCGTCCGCTCTCGTAGCGCATGCGAACGAGGCCGCAGCCGGAAAACCCGGCCACGGCCTCGTCTCATGTGGAGCTAACGGTTAGCCGATCCACGCGCCCGAGGGCGTGAAGTGGTACCAGGACCAGCCGATGAGTTCCCAACCGGTGGCCATGGAGCCGTTAGAGCGCAGGTAGAACCAGACGGGGCCCTCCTGGTGCCAGCCGGTGGTCATCGCACCGTTGGTACCCAGGTGGTACCAGGTGCCACCGAGGAGCTGCCAGCCGGTGACCATGGAGCCGGAGGGCGACAGGTAGTACCAGGCGCCTCCGTCCTTGACCCAACCGGTGCGCATGACGCCGGAGGAGGACAGGTAGAACCAGGTTCCATCGATCTGGGTCCAGCCGGTCGCCATCTGTCCGGTCGCGGGGTCGAGGTAGTACCAGGAGCCGCGGTCCATTATCCACCCGTACTGCTGGGCGCCGCTGGAGCCGTGGAAGTACCAGTGTCCACCGTCATAGACCCAGCCCATCTTCAGGTAGCCGCTCGCGTCAAAGCGGTAGGTCTGCCCGTCGATGACGAGGGTCTCGTTGGCCGCGTAGGTGCCGTCAGAGTAGCTGTACCACCAGCCGAAGTAGCCGGACTTCCACTGACCGGTACGAGGCTGGGGCGTGGGATCCGGGGTCGGAGCCGGGGTGGGATCGACGGTCGGCGCGGGAGCCGGGGTCGGGTCCACGGTGGGCTGCGGGTCCGGGGTGGGCTGCGGATCGGGCGTCGGCTGCGGGTCCGGGGTGGGGGTCGGGTTCTCGATCGTCACCCAGTACAGGAAGCGCGAGTCGCCGCCGCCGACGGCGCTCAGCACGACCTGCGAGGTCTCGCCCTCGCCAAGCTCGACTTCCTGCGTCGTCTTGTCCGCCGGGTTGACGAGCATCAGGTGCGCGTTCGGAGCCGGCTTCTTGACGGTCAGCGTGATGTCCTGAGCGGTCTCCGCCAGCGAGCCGTTGTCGGTTCGCGGGTCGAGGAGGTAGGACGGGTAGCGGGTCTGGCCGGTCAGGGCGTTGACGACCATGAAGCCCTTGGGGGCCGTCGTGGAGTCGCCGAAGATCTCGGCGGACTTGGCGGTCTCCAGGCCCTTCAGCTGCTCGAAGTAACCGACGACGACGTCGCCGGGCAGGCCGTCGTTGACGGAGCCGACGTTGGTCACCGACATGTCAACCAGGCCGACGGACTCGTTGGCGGCCTTGGCCTCGTCGCCTTGCGCGAAGTCACCGTACTTGTAGCCGCTCAGCGAGGGGGTCGCGCCGCGAGCCGCGTACTGGCCGGGCTTGTAGGCGACGAACGTGGAGTTCATGGCCTTCGTGTAGTTACCGATGTAGGTGACGTTGCCGAAGATGTTGGAGAACTCGTAGAACGAACGCGTGGGCGCACCGTCGTGGTCGATGATCGAGGAGCGGTCGTAGCCGTTGTACTCCATGCGGAACAGGCCGAACCACTTCTGGCCGGTCGCCAGGCCCAGGGAGGGAACGATCGACTTCTCGGAGGCGGACACGTTGGCGTCCCAGTTGTAGTCCAGGTACTGGCCGTACAGGATCGGGCTGGAGCCGTCACCGGTGAGGCCCTTAAGGCCGTATTCGCGCTGCTTCTTCCAGGTGTTGGTGTTGAGCAGGTCCATGACAACTCGGCTCGGGGCCGGGCCACCGTTGGCGCCCCAGTAGTACTTGTCCCAGCTCAGCAGGTCGGGCTTGGCGTTCTCGACGTAGTAGCTCAGGTTCGCGTCGCGGTACCAGGACGGGTCGTCCCAGGAGTTGGCGTGGACGACGGCGCCGGGAATGTTCTCCTTGGACCAGGAGAACCAGTTCTTGAAGCACTCCGACTCGACGCGGTTGAAGCCACCCTCATCGCCGTACTGGATGTCGACGAGCGTGGAGGCGTAGGGCTTCATGTAGTCGTTCATGAAGTCGCGGGGCTCGCCCGCGTTGCACATGCTGTTCTTGCCGGTGGGGGCCTTGGCGAGGGCCCACGGCGCACCCTTGCCCAGGGACTCCATCATGGCGGTGTTGAACATGGGCAGGTCGTAGAACATCGGGAATGCGCCGCCCGTGAGGTCGCGCTCGTTGGCATCGAAGCCGCCGCGGCCGTAGCCCTCGGAGGGAACCCACGCGGGCATCATGACGCCGTACTGCAGCGCGAGGGCCTGGGCGCGGTTGACGCCCCACTTGCCCTCCCCGGGGTTGAAGCCGGAGTAGCGCTCGTACATGGAGTTGTCGACCGCCGGGGCGACGGGGGTCTTACCGGCGGGCAGGCCCCACACCTCAACGTCGTTGAAGGTCACCGCGGTCGCGATATTCTGCGGGGTCTGGGGCTCGGTCTCGTCGTTCATCCAGATGCGGATGTTCTTGGCGAGGTGGTAGCTGTTGAAGTCCCAGTACCACAGGCCGCGCGCGTCGCGCGTGAGCGAGCCGTGGGTGACGATGGTCTTCCACTCGCCGCCGTCGGCCTCCTGGACGGCGATGGCCACGGAGTTACCGCCGTGCCAGCCCTGGACGCCGGCGGGCAGGGTCGGGGTGCCCCATCCGTTGACGCGGTGCACGTAGCGGGCCTCGCCCAGGTGCAGCTCGATGCCGGTGACGCTGTCCGACCATTCATTCGCGCGGACGAGCGGATTGGAGGTCCACGTCGTTGTGGGGTCGAGGTCGGTGAGGGCCGCGTTGTCGGCCTCGGTGCCGCCGTTGGCCGTGGCGGTCACGGGGACCATGACGTTGCCGCGGAAGTCGGTGTCCACCTTGGTGATGTTGACGACGTAGGTGGCCTCCTTGCCGTCCTTGGTGACGGTGGCGGTGATGACGTTCAGGCCGGTGGTGAGGTCGAGGTTGGACACGCGACCGTCGGCGTCGGGGGTCGCGCCGTTGATGGTGACGGTGGCGCCGTCGACCGCGCGGATGCGGGCCGAGACGGTCTTGGCGTGGTAGTAGCCGGTGGCCTTGTAGGTGTGCGTGCCGGGGGCGAAGTCGACGGGCTTGCCGGGCTCGCCGTAGGGCAGCTGGTCGATGACGAAGTCAACGACGAGGTCGGACGCGCCCGATCCGGAAGCCGGGGCATCGGGGTGGGGAACGACTGGGCGGGCTGCTTCGTGGTTGCCACCCGTGTTGTCGCTACCGTAGGAGGTGATGGCGTTGCCCTCGGCGTCGCAGGGCAGGAGCTTGATGTCGGACAGCGCCATGTCCTTCTTACCGGGGGCGAGGGAGCGCAGACCCGTGAGAGCGAAGACGCGCTTCGTGGTCGCCGGGAAGGTGACGTACTGTTCCTTGTTGCCGAACTGCAGGTCGCTTCCGTGCTTGACCTCGGTGCCGCCTTCCCACTTGCCCGCGGCGACGTTGGTCTTCCAGTCGGCGAAGGAGGCTTCGGCGGCCGGGTTGCCGGGATCCTCATCGAAGGCAAAAATGCGGTATTCGCCGGGGAACTGGTCGTTACCCAGGGTCGAATCGTAGGTGGGGCGCGGGGTCAGGCCGAGGCCGCAGACCTGGGTGCCGGGGGTGGGGTTCTGAACGGCGAGGGCATGGGGGTATTCATCCATACCGTTCTTCCACTTGGTGGTCCAGAACGTCTTGGTCGCGTCGGTTCGTGCACTGTCGTCGTCGACGAGGGCTGCGATCGTGCCGTTGGGGGCACCTTCGCCGACCTTCTCTTCGGAGGTCGCCCACAGGACGGTCGGGTGATACGGGGTTTCGGTGGCGGCGACGGCCGCGGCTGGTGCGAGGCCAAGCATGGTGGCCGCAAGAATCGGGGCTCCAAGTGCACCGATGATGGGTCTAGTCCCCATGAGTTTAACTCCTTCGTCAGTATGGGGGTCATGGCTGGGATTGGCCGCTAGACGGCTACAAATCCGCAATACCTAACACGTGTTAGTTTTTTGTGAAAAAGCCTCCTTTTAGGTAGAGAAGATCCCCGCGGGTGCGAGGGGCACCCGCGGGGAGAGGGATCAGAACTTCAGGCCGCCGTCTTCGATGCCGCGGAAGAAGAACTTCTGGCTGAAGGCGAAGACCAGGACAACGGGGACCATCGCCACGACGGCACCCGCCAGCACAAGCTGGTAGGTAACGCCCTGGGGCGAGTTCTGGATCGCCGTCAGCGTCAGCATCAGCGTCTGCTTCTCCGGATTCGGCAGCATGAGCAGCGGGAAGATGAAGTCGGACCAGGCGCCGATGAACGAGGTCAGACCGACGACGGTGAGCGTGCCACGCACCTGGGGCAGGAAGATCGACCAGAAGCGACGCAGCTCGCCCGCGCCGTCAATGAGGGCCGCGTCCTCGATCTCATCGGGGATGCCCATGAACGCGGCACGCATCATGAGGATCTGGAACGGCCCGATCATGGCCACCATCCACACGCCGGGGAGCGTGTTGTACAGGTCCAGATACACCATCATCTTGAACAGCGAGAGCATGATCGACTCGAAGGGGAAGATCATGGCGGACAGGACCACGAAGTACATGATGTTGCGGCCGGTCCACCCGCGCCTCGACAGCATGTAGCCGCCAATGCACGACAGGATAACGTTCGAGGAGACCGTCAAAGCCGCCAGAATGGCGGAGTTCTTGATGGACAGCAGGATGTTGGTGCGCTCGAAAAGGACGTAGAAGGAGTCGAGCGACCACTGTTGGGGCAGCATGGTCGCGCCCTGGCCGAAGACGGATTCGCCGGGGGCCTTGAAGGCCGCCATGAGGGGCAGCACGAGGGGGCCGACCAGGATGAGGGCGACGACCACGAGGAGAGCGTAGCGGGCGACGAGGGCGCCGCCGCGCATCTGACGCGAGGCAACGTTGCGCCCCTGGCGCTCGAGTCGGCGATCCTTGCGCCACTGGGCGAAGCGATCACCGAAGGTCGCGGTGCTCGAAGTTGCGATGCTCATGAGTCTTCAGCCTTCCTCTGCAGGCTCTGCGAAGCGATGATGAAGCCGAAGGTGATGAGGAACAGGCACACCGAGGCGGCGTCGCCCTGTCCCAGCGATCCAAAGGTCGGGTCGACGATTCGGTCTCGGATGTACATCGTGAGGGTCTTCGTGGGCGAGGCGGACCCGCCCAGCAGGTAGACCTCGGTGAAGATCTTGAGGCATCCAATCGTCGTCAGGGTCGCGACGAGGAACATCATGACCTTGACGCCGGGAACGGTGACGGTCAGGAAGCGACGGATCGGGCCCGCACCGTCAAGCTCGGCGGCCTCGTACAGCGATTTATCCACGTTCGCGAGGGCAGACAAGTACAGGATCATGTAGTAGGGCAGGCCCTGCCACAGAGTGATGACCATGGCACAGAAGAGAATCAGCCACTGATTCGACAGGAACGGAACGGGGTCGAGGCCCCAGGACGCCAGCATGTTGTTGATGGGCCCGCGCTGGTCCAGCAGGTAGCGCCACGCGAGCGAGATGACGACCAGCGAGGAGATGGCCGGCAGGTAGTAGAGGGCGCGGAAGAAGCCGATGCCGGGCACGTGCGACTTGACGAGGAGGGCCAGCAGCAGGGGCAGAAGCACCATCAGCGGGACCACGCAGACCGCGTAGATGAGAGAGTTGGTCAGCGACTGCCAGAACTCAGAATCACCGAGGACGGCGTAGTAGTTCTTCAGGCCGACGAAGGAGCCGACTTTACCCATCGGCTTGGTCTTCGTGAACGACACGTAGACGGTCGTGATGAAGGGGTAGATGTAGAAGGAGATGACCGCGAGGACCGGGAGGGTCACCCACAGCCAGGGAACCCAGCCCGGGCGGAATCGGGCGGCGCCATTGAGGGAGCGCGTCTGCGCACTCTTACGTATCGGCATACCAAAATCCTTTTTCAGGGATGCGCGGGGTCGTGAGCCGGCGGCCCGACGCTGGGTAAGGAATGCGTCGGGGGCCGAGGCCAAGCCTCGGCCCCCGAGCGATCAATCAGTCTTGGAGAGCCTTAAGCTTCTCGTTCATCTGATCCTGAGCGGTCTTGAGGGCGGTCTTGGGATCGACCTCGCCGCGGATGGCCTTGTTGACGTTCTCGATGAGGGCGTCCTTCACGGCGCCGGTCGCGTAGAAGACGTCGGTGTAGGCCTCGGCCTCCTTGGCAGCCTTAGCGGCTTCCTCGTAGGCGGCCTTGAAGACCGGGTCGTCGGCGATCTCCGGCGGGTTGTTGACGAGCTTGTCGAGGGCTTCGGTGGCGGCCGGGAAGATGATGGCGCCGCCGTCGTGCGTCCAGGCGTACTCGTTCTCAGCGTTGGTGATCCACTCGGCGAACTTCATGGCCAGGGGGGCGTTCTGCGTGGTGACGGAGACGCCGATGTACTGGCCCTCGAAGACGGGCTTGATGCCGGGGTTGGTCGGGAACGGGCCGACGCCGGTGTTCTGGTAGACCGTCTCGTTGTTCTTCTTGACGGACTTCAGGAACGAGGCGTTGGGGGTACCGAAGGCGAGGTTGCCGTCGGTGTAGGCCTTGCCCGGGTCGGGCTCACCGGTCAGGGAGTCCTTCGGGATCGCACCGGCGGCGTAGAGCTCGGAGAGCTTGGTGACGTACTTGATCGCGGCCTCGTTGTCGGCGAAGTCGAAGGCGGTCTTGTCAGCGTTCAGCAGGTTGACGCCCATGCCGTGCAGCTGAGCAACCATGTACCACTCGGGCGAGCCGTAGATACCGTAATCACCCTGTCCGTCGGCGCCGACCTTTGCGGCGGCCTCGAACAGCTCATCCATGGTCTTGGGCGGCATGTTCTCGTCGAGACCAGCGCGCTTGAAGACCTCCTTGTTGTAGGTGGTGATGTAGGGGCCGAAGTACCAGGGCAGAGCCGTGTGGTGGTCGTTCGCGCCCAGGGCGGTGGAGTCCCAAATGGACTTCACGAACTTGTCGCCGATGCCGGGGGCCTTGACGTCGTAGTCCATGAGGAGGTTGGACTTGGACAGGGCGAGGATGGTGGAGGAGGGAACGTTGATGACGTCCGCCATCTTGCAGTTCGAGGCCTGCGCGGTCACGGTCTGGTCAAACTCGGCGCCGCCGCCCTGGTCGGTCCAGTTGATCTTGACGCCGGGGTTGGCGTCCTCGAATTCCTTGATCTTGGCCTTGAAGAAGTCGCCGAAGTCGTTCTGCAGACCCTGGGTCTGGAACGTGATCTCGCCTTCGACCTTCGAGGTGTCGATCTTCGAGTCGTCAAGGTTGCCCGCGGGGATGTCACACGCGACGTCGGGCTGAGGGAT
This sequence comes from uncultured Actinomyces sp., assembly GCA_937926415.1. Taxonomy (GTDB): domain Bacteria; phylum Actinomycetota; class Actinomycetes; order Actinomycetales; family Actinomycetaceae; genus Pauljensenia. Next base: position 964 of record CALBAF010000008.1, on the reverse strand, counting down.
GGAACCGGCGGCGGACGAACCGCCGCTCGAGCTGTCGGAGCTGGAGCCACCAGGGTTGCAGGCGGCCAGGCCGAGGGTGCTAAACATGGCGAGGGCGACGACGCCTGCAGCCATCTTCTTCTTCAACATGCGAAACCTCCATTGGTCCGTTCTTGTTGGTCGATCGATGGGATCGAGTCACTAACTATCTCGTGTTAGTTGATGTCTGAATCATAGCGGCCTGTGACGCTTCGCGCATCATTTGCCAACAACTTTGTGCATCGTTATCAAGCCGCAACATAACAGTTTGAGGCTTAATCACCCCCAACCTGGGCAATTACAAATGTCAGGTCCGTATCGCGCATGTAACCGGCGAACTCGGGCCGAGAGTCAGGCCCGCATGAGCGCGTGCCAATGCCGTCCTGGAAGGCGTCCAGCCACAGGAACGTACGCTCACTGTCAGGCAGATCCTCCCAGTGCGAAGCCTCGGCCAATTCACGCTCGCTCCACGGCGAGGCACTCCAGCCCAGGGATGAGGTCGGCACGACGAGGACGTCGCCCGCGTCACCGCGCAGACGGAGGGCTTCGAGGTCGAGGCGCTGCCCACCCTCCTGGGGTCGCACGCCCACGTCCCAGAGCTCGCGTACGGGAGCGTGCCCATATCCGCGAGCGCCACTCACGCGCATGTCAGAGTATCCGATGAGGGTGTCGCCGAGCCACGAGGCTTCCCAGTTCGATCCGGGCATCTCGATGCGCACGCCCAGGCGAGGGACGCGCTCGGGCCAGGCCCCGTAGGGCGCGACGCGGGCAGACACCGACAGGGCCGGGGTCTCTCCCAGCGCAACGGGCCGGTATTCCCAGGTGAGGGTCACGCCAAATTGCGCGACGGGCGGGGCCCAGCGCTCGACGACTCGCTGGCAGGCGCCATCCTCCTCGATGGATACGAGGCGTCGGCGCAGCAGGTGCAGGCGAGCCTGTTCCCATC
>CALBAF010000007.1 GCA_937926415.1 uncultured Actinomyces sp. | reverse complement strand
GCAGCCTCGCTGTCTTCGTCGCCCTCACCCAGCAGGGAGCGGCGGCGCGGACGGGCGGCCTCGGCGGCGGCCTGATCCTCGAAGGAGTACGAGGCCTCGGCGTCCTGCGTCGGAAGCTGGGTCGTCGGCTCGGAGAAGGGAGCCTCCTCCTCGGCCTCGGGTTCTTCGTCGGTGACGGTCTCGGCGCGAGCGTCCTCTTCCTCGGCCGCAACCGCGGGAATCGAGGAGGCGATGTCCTCGTCGTCGCCGAAGATCATGGAGCGACGCGAAGAGGGGGCATGCGTGGAGGCGTCTGCGGCTGCGCCACCGACAGCGGCGACCTCGTGCTCGGTAGGCTCAGCCTCGTCGGAGGACGCCTCTTCGGAAGCCTCTTCGTTCGTGTCGTTCAGGGCGGCGGCCGCCTGCGCGGGCGTCATCACGGGGGCAAGGGCGGGTTCCGGTTCCTCGGTCACGTCCTCGAATTCCTCGGCGGTGGTGTCCTCATCCGCGGAGGCCTCGGGCTCGGTGCCCTCCTCCTTCGACGAGGCAGGGGCGGGCTCATCGGAAGCGGTGTCCTCGACGGAGACCTGCTCCTCGGTGGCCTCCTCGACGGTGACCTCTTCGGCGGGGGCGTTGTCGTCCGTGGGCTCCTCGGTCGCCTCTGCGGCGGGCGCGTCGGCCTCGGTGGGCTCATCCACGTCCCGTTCTGCGGCGGTCTCGGCGGGAGACTCCTGCTCGGCCTGCTCCTGCTCGGGGGCGGAGTCGGCCTCGGCCTCGTCGGAGGAAGAAACCACCGGAAGATCACCCTCGGGGGCGGACACGATGGGCAGCTCGCCCGTGGAGATCTTGTCCTCGATGGCCGGCTTGAGCGGCGCGGCGGCCGGGACGCGGCCCGTCAGGCCACCGATCGCGACTGCCTCGATTTCACCCGTGTGGATGGGTTCGCTGGACTCGCCGATGATCGCCGACGCGTCGGAATCCTCACCGGGCAGCTCGATCTCCTCGCCGGTCAGCACCAGGTTGTCAGGTGTCTCCTCGGCGCGGTCGCGCTGGGCGTCAAACTCGTTCTCGGACATGCTTCCTCCTTATATCTGCCCACATATTACGGTCAGGGTGAGCGCTTGCGCGCATTAGCCCTCGGCAGGCCCCTCTTTTGCTGTCGAATCCTCATCGGTCTCGAGCTTCTTCAGCGCGCGCACGCGGGCCCACAGGACGCCCATCGACGCGCAGCCTGTCGCCATCCCGAGCGCCGCCAGGGGCGGGCTCGCCAGCGCCATCTTCGTCAGTAGAGACGGTCCGGGGACGATCACGTTGCCCGTCAGCGATGCCCACACGGGCAGGACCACGTACGTGGGGAGCACGAGAACGAACCAGCTCGCGATCTGCGTGCCGGTGATCGACCAGCGGGCG
>CALBAF010000006.1 GCA_937926415.1 uncultured Actinomyces sp. | reverse complement strand
ACCCACCTGCCGCGCCAGCTCTCCGGCGGCGAGCAGCAGCGCGTGTGCGTGGCCCGCGCCCTCATCAACTACCCCAAGCTGCTGCTGGCCGACGAACCCACCGGCAACCTGGATGAAACCAACGAGGAGATCGTCCTGGACCTGTTCAACCAGCTCCACCAGGACGGCACGACCCTCATGGTCGTCACCCACGACGCGCTCGTCGCCGAACAGGGCCAGCGCGAAATCCGACTCGACCACGGCAAGGTCGTCAAGGAAACCTGGCACGACCACGACTTCGAACAGCGCGCCTCCGGCCTGGTTCTGCCCGGCCGCGACGGCGACGCGCGCAGCGGAAAGGACAAGGTGCGATGACCACGCCCACCACGTTTGATACCCGATCCCGCTGGGTCACCCCGGCCTCGTACGCGGTCCTCGGCGCTCTCGGCGCGACCATCCTGGCCGCGTGCACGCCCAACACCGGCCTGGACATGACCAAGCCCATGAGTGACGGCACCTGGACCGCCCAGTCCAACCCCGACGACCAGGGCTCCATCGGCACCATCACGATCACCGTCGAGGGCGGGCACATCACCGCCACCTCCTACGAGACGACGCTGGCCGACGGCACCGACAAAGGCGCCGAGTACGGCAAGAACTCCGCGGGCGAAGTCTTCAACGAGGACTACTACAAGAAGGCTCAGGCCGCCGTCGCCTCCTACCAGGAGTACTCCGACAACCTCACCAAGGTCGGCGACCCCGCCAAGGTCGACGTCATCACCGGCGCCACAGTCGCCCACCAGCAGTTCGTGCAGGCCGCCATCCGCGCCATCGCTGCCGCCCAGGGCGTCTCCCCGGACGGCGCCGACGACATCAACATCCCCGGCCTGAATGACGCCACCAAGGACGGCGACCTCGACAAGGACCTCGGAGGCTCCGACGACTGAGCCCTCGCGCTGCGTCGGCACCCCGGGGGACGAGGCGATGGCTGAGTCCGCGGGGGTAGCGCCCACGTGGCGCTCCTCCTTCCCCGCGATGGGTACCCGCGTCGACATCATTGGATGGGGCGGGGACGGCATGGCGATCGTCAACGCTGTTGTGGGCGTCGTCGCGCGCCACGAGGACATGTGGAGCGTGTTCCGGCCGTCGTCCGAGGTGTCGCGGCTCAATGATGCTGTCACCTCGACTGGGGGCGGTGGTGGTGCGTCCCGCTGCGGGGCCGATTCCGCGCAGGCTGGCCCCGGCCTCGTCGTGAGTGAAGAAACCGACCGGCTGCTGCGCGACGCGCTGGCGCTCGCGGAGGCGACCGAGGGAGCGTTCAACCCGCTGATTGGGCCGCTCGTTGCAGCCTGGGATATCAAGGCGATGCGGGCTGCGTACGTCGCGAGTGCGCCGTTGCCTCCCGCGCCC
>CALBAF010000005.1 GCA_937926415.1 uncultured Actinomyces sp. | reverse complement strand
CCCCCACATGACGTCGTCCTCAATCTGCGCGCCGAAAGGATCGCGCGTCCACTTGCTCTCGTCGACGGGCACGACGTCCGTGTGCCCGAGGATGGTCAGCGGCGTGCCGGCGCTGCCGGGGTCCGCGCCCTCGACCGTGACCACGAGGGACGTACGCCCCGGGTGCGGGGTGATGCGCTCGATGGACACGGGCAGGCCCGCGAAGAAATCCTCGAGAAGGTCGGCGGCGCGCTCCTCTCCGCCCGAATCGGCGGTCAAGTCGTTGACGCAGCCCAAGCGCACCAGGCGCCCCAACAGGTCGACGGTCTGCTCGCCCAGCGATTGTGCGCTCATGTTCTCCCCTTCCGTGCGGGGGCCTCGGCCCGGCTCCCCTGCCTGACACCACGGTATCCCCACGCGCTTACCTTCACCCGAGGACGCCACGAGGGGAACGTTTGTAACGGCGCGTGTGAGCAACGCGCCGGGCGCCACAAGGCCCAGCATTGGACCGAAATGCCTGGGGAAACGTAGGCTAGTGGGGCAAACAGTCCACGACTCGGATGGAGACAACTCAATTATGGCCATGAACACCCGTGCGCAGGCGCCTCGCGTGCCCGACCGCGCCGCCCCCGAAGGCCTCGAAGCCAAGTGGGGTGAGGCCTGGGAAAGCCAGGGCACCTACGCCTTTGACCGCAGCGCGACGCGCGAGCAGGTGTACTCGATCGACACTCCCCCGCCGACGGTATCCGGCTCCCTGCACATCGGCCATGTTTTCTCCTACACGCACACCGACGTCGTGGCCCGCTACCAGCGCATGACCGGCAAGTCCGTGTTCTACCCGATGGGTTGGGACGACAACGGCCTGCCCACCGAGCGCCGCGTGCAGAACTACTTCGGCGTGCGCGTGGATGCGACGCTGCCCTACGACCCCGACTTCGAGCCCCCGCACGTGGGCGGCGACGGCAAGTCGATCAAGGCTCGCGACCAGAAGCCGATTTCCCGTAAGAACTTCGTGGAGCTGTGCGAGCGCCTCACCCAGGAGGACGAGGCTCAGTTCGAGGCGCTGTGGCGCTACCTGGGTCTGAGCGTGGACTGGAAGCAGAACTACCAGACGATCGGCGCGCGTGCGCGCAAGGTCGCCCAGGCCGCGTTCCTGCGTAACCTGGCGCGCGGCGAGGCCTACCAGGCTGAGGCTCCTGGCCTGTGGGACGTTACCTTCCAGACTGCGGTTGCTCAGGCTGAGCTTGAGAGCCGCGAATACCCGGGTTTCTACCACCGCCTCGCCTTCCACATCACCGACCCCGCGCGCGCTGCCGAGGTCGCTGCAGCCGGTGCGCCGGTTGAGAACGACGTTGATGTCTGCATTGAGACGACTCGCCCCGAGCTCCTTCCCGCGTGCGTGGCTTTGATCGCTCACCCCGACGACGAGCGCTACAAGCCTTTGTTCGGTACTACGGTTGCCTCCCCTGTTTTCGGTGTTGAGGTTCCTGTTCTTCCCCACCCCGAGGCGGAGATGGACAAGGGCGCCGGTATCGCCATGATTTGTACCTTCGGTGACACCACCGACGTCACCTGGTGGCGTGAACTGCAGCTGGACA
>CALBAF010000004.1 GCA_937926415.1 uncultured Actinomyces sp. | reverse complement strand
AGGCGGGGGTGGGCACGATGATCGGCGCACCCGGGCGCACCAGGTGCTGAATCGTCGCTTCGAGGGCGGGCAGCACCGAGGCCACGAGGCGCACCTGGGAGGCGTCCACGTCCCAGCCAAAACGCCGCTTCTGGAACTCGGCGGTCGCACCCGCGATGCGCGGCTCCAGCCAGGTCGGCTGGTAGCCGAGCATGCCGTCGTCGATCGCGCCCTTCATCGCGTCGGCGACTTCCGGGGCCGTCCCGAAGTCCATTTCTGCCACCCATGCGCCGATCGTCGGCTCACCGGCCGCGGTCGTGATGCCGGTCCACTTCAGGGAGCCGGTGCGGTAGAGGTGTGAGTCGGAAAAGAGACGAACGGACACGGTGTCCTCCTGGGTGAGTCGGTGGATGCGGCGCGGGCCGATCTCGGTGATGTAACCAGCGTATCCGTGCCCCCGGTGCGCGTCGCAGCGCGCCCACCCATCAAGCAAATGCAACAGCCACCGCTGGAGTAGGATGGAGGAATCATGAGTGAAACAACTGCCACCGGTGCCGACGTTCGCGTCCGCTTCTGCCCCTCGCCCACAGGAACCCCTCACGTCGGCATGGTCCGCACGTGCCTGTTCAACTGGGCCTACGCCCGCCACACGGGAGGAACCTTCGTCTTCCGCATCGAAGATACGGATGCCGCCCGCGACTCCCAGGAGTCCTTCGACCAGATCATCGAGTCCCTGCAGTGGCTGGGCCTCGACTGGGACGAGGGCGTCGGTAAGGGAGGCCCGCACGGCCCCTACCGCCAGAGCGAGCGCATGGACATCTACCGTGACGTGGCCGCGCGCCTGCTCGAGGCCGGCTACGCCTACGAGTCCTACTCGACCCCCGAGGAGATCGAGGAGCGCCACCGCGCCAAGGGCGAGGACCCCAAGCTCGGCTACGACGGCTTCGACCGCAACCTGACCCAGGAGCAGATCGACGCCTACCGTGCCGAGGGCCGCCAGCCCGTCCTGCGTCTGCGCATGCCCGACGAGGACATCACGTTCACGGACCTGATCCGCGGCGAGATCACCTTCAAGGCCGGCTCGGTTCCGGACTACGTCATCGTGCGCGCCAACGGCCACCCGCTCTACACGCTGGTGAACCCGATCGACGACGCGCTCATGGAGATTACCCACGTGCTGCGCGGCGAGGACCTGCTCTCCTCAACGCCCCGCCAGATCGTCCTGTACCGCGCGCTCGAAGCCATCGGCGTCGCCAAGTTCATGCCGCGCTTTGGTCACCTGCCCTACGTCATGGGCGAGGGCAACAAGAAGCTGTCCAAGCGCGACCCCGAGTCGAATCTGCTGCTGCACAAGGCCGCCGGCATGATCCCCGAGGGCCTCAACAACTACCTGGCCCTGCTGGGCTGGTCGATCGCCGCCGACCGCGACATCTTCTCCATGGAGGAGATGGCGCGCGCCTTCGATATCTCGGACGTGAACCCGAACCCGGCGCGCTTCGACCAGAAGAAGGCCATCGCGATTAACGCCGAGCAGATCCGTCTGCTGGACGGCGAGGACTTCCGGAACCGTCTGGTGCCCTTCCTGCACCGCGACGGGGTCGTCTCGGCCGACTCCTTCGAGGCGCTGACCGATCGCGAGCGCGAGATCCTCACCGAGGCCGCCCCGCTCATCCAGACGCGCATCCAGCTCCTCGGCGAGGCCACGGGCATGCTTGGCTTCCTGTTCCTGGCTGACGACGCGCTGGAGATGGACGAGAAGGCCGTCTCCAAGCTCAAGGACAACGCCGTGGACGTGCTGGACGCCGCCATTGAGACCGTCGAGGGCCTCACCGAGTTCACGACCGCGACCCTCGAGGAGTCGCTGCGCGCGCGCATCGTCGACGAGATGGGCGTGAAGCCACGACTGGCCTTCGGCCCGCTGCGCGTCGCCGTGACCGGCCGTCAGGT
>CALBAF010000003.1 GCA_937926415.1 uncultured Actinomyces sp. | reverse complement strand
AAGCTACTGAGGACGATGGCTTCGGGGGTGTCGTCGACGATGATCTCGATGCCCGTAGCGGCCTCCAGCGCGCGGATGTTACGCCCTTCGCGGCCGATGATGCGCATGCGCGAGGTCGCGGAGCGCCCGTCGGGCATCTGCATCGGCATGTCGACGAGCAGCTCGTTGCCGTAGCGCGTCGGGTAGTCGGCGACCTTTGCACCCTGATCTTCGAAGCCCTTGCGGATTTCTTCGCGCAGCTCCTCCCACACACCGCCGGAGCGGGGTGCGGCTGCGACGCTCATCTGGATGCCCGAGCTACCGAGCACGACGAGGATCTGCAGGACGGTCGTGCCGTCGTCTGCGACCTGGGTGCGCAGCTGCATGCCCTGAACCGCGGGGAACAGGATGGACCCCATGTCGACGTAGCCGTCGGTGGTGTCGACCTCGTCGTAGTTACGCGGGCCGGGCTCGCTCCAAATTGCAGCGTCCTCGTCGCTCAGGCGAGGCAGGGCCTCGACCTCTTCGATCTCTTCTTCGACAGTCTTCTTCTTGCGTCCGAACATCGTCCTACCTCACATCGCGCACTCGGTGCACACGGGGGCGCCGTTGGCGTCCACGTGGTCGAGCTGCGACGCGTGGTGCACGAGGAAGCACTGCGAGCAGGTGAATTCGTCTTCCTGGCGGGGAACGACGTGAACCGTCAGCTCCTCCTTTGACAGGTCCGCGCCGGGAAGCTCGAAATTCTCAGCCGCTTCATTTTCGTCTTCTTCGATCTCGGCGGAGCCGGCGTCGTTGCGACGGGACTTCAGCTCCTCGATCGAGTCCTCTGCGACCTCGTCTTCGTTCTTGCGCGGCGCATCGTAATCGGTTGCCATGGTTCTCCCCTTTCGCCTCTCGAGCCGGTTTGCGCGAGTGGTCTATGCGCAGGGAGGATAACACTTGTGAGAGTAATGCGCCATCGTATGTGTGACACGCGCTCAGCTACGCGACATTCTGAGCATTATTTGAGACGATTCGACCTAGACGTTTGAGGAGGAAGTGATGATTGAGCTCGAATTGCTCGGGACCAGCGCCGATGGCGAGTCCCTGGTGCTCACCGATGCCCAGGGTGAACGCTATTCGGTGTTGATTTCCGATGAGCTCCGCGGCGCGACGCGCCGTGATCGTCCGCGAGTGGAGCTGGCGCCCGCTCGTCCCACGCTTGCTCCTCGCGACATTCAGGCTCTCCTGCGCGCTGGCGCGACCCCGGCAGAGATCGCGTCGCAGCATGGCATGGAGGTTAGCGCGGTCGAGCGTTTTGAGGCTCCCGTGCAGGCCGAGAAGGATTATGCGCTGACGCGCGCCCGCGCCGTTCGTATTGGCGACGGCGGCCCCACGATGGGTGACCTCGTTCTGGATCGGCTGGCGGCGCGTGGCGTCGACCCGTCGTCTCTGGAGTGGACCGCAACGCGCGAGGCCGGGGAGCCTTGGCAGATCATCGTGACTTTCGTGCAGGGTGCGGCCGAGCACGCCGCCCACTGGCACCTGTCGAATTCCGGCTCGCTGGAGGCAATCGACCAGGAGGCTCAGTGGCTGACCGAGCAGGTCTCCGCCTCCCCGACGGCGTCCATCTTCACGCCACTGCCGCGCACCGCCCCCGCTCCTGTCGTTGACCCCGGCGCTGAGGACCTGCGTAATCGCGAGGCCATCATCGACCAGCTCAACGCGGTGCGCGGTAAGCGCCAGCAGATCGACCTGGACCTGGATGACGAGGTCGACGAGGAGGCCGAGTACCTGGCCGCGATCGCCGGCGAAGAGGAAGCTCCCACGACGGAGCCCGACACGTCGACGGGCCCGATTTCCGCTCGCATCTATTCCCTGGCGTCGGCGCGCACCAAGGCGGAGGCGCCGTCCGAGCCCGCCGAGGACACGCTGTTTCCCGCAACCGGGCAGATCCCTTCTGCC
>CALBAF010000002.1 GCA_937926415.1 uncultured Actinomyces sp. | reverse complement strand
CCATCACCTGCATCGTGGTGGTCACCGACTGGAGGTTGTCCTGCGCGAAGACGCGTTCGATGGCGACGACCTCCGGCTCGTAGCGCTCGATGACACTGTCGATCGCATCCGCGATCGTGCGCAGCCGGAAGTGCGTCGCCAGGTCTTTGTCGGTGCGGGCGACACCGACGTACACGAGCGAGGCACGCCGCGACGCATCGACGTCAACCACGCCGAGGCCGCAGCGCGTCAGGCCCGGGTCGATGCCCATGACGCGCATCAGGCGCGCGCCACCATGTCGACGAACATGCCGTGGATACGGTCGTCCCCGCCCACCTCGGGATGGAAGGACGTCGCCATGACGTTGCCGCGTCGCACGCCAACGATCGGGCCGTCGGCGCTGTTGCCGGCGCGCGCAATGACCTCAACACCCTCGCCCACCGACTCAACCCACGGGGCGCGGATGAACACGGCGTGGAAGGGACCGCCCTCGAGACCCTCGACCTCCAGATCCTCCTCGTAGGAGTCGACCTGACGACCGAAGGCATTGCGACGCACGACCATGTCGAGCGCCCCGAAGGAACGCTGGTCCTCGCGGCCGTCCAGGATCGACGAGGCGAGCATGATCATGCCTGCACACGTGCCGTACACCGGCAGGCCGGAGGCGATGCGCGCGTGCAGCGCATCGAACAGGCCAAAGGAGAGCAGCAGGTTCGACATGGTGGTCGACTCGCCGCCGGGGATCACCAGGCCGTCGACCTGGTCCAGTTCAGATTCCCTGCGCACAAGCACGGCGCGGGCGCCGGAATTTTCCAGCGCCCGCACGTGCTCTGCGACGTCGCCCTGCAGGGCGAGAACGCCGATGGTCACCATCCGCGCTCCGCGAGGCGGTGGTCAACCGGCAGGTCGTCGACGTTGATGCCGACCATGGCCTCGCCCAGGCCACGGGAGACCTCGGCGATGACGGACGGATCGTCGTAGAAGGTCGTGGCCTTGACGATGGCGGCCGCGCGCTTGGCGGGGTCGCCGGACTTAAAGATGCCCGAACCAACGAACACGCCCTCGGCACCCAGCTGCATCATCATGGCAGCGTCGGCGGGGGTGGCGATGCCACCGGCCGTGAAGAGCACGACGGGAAGGCGACCCTCGCGGGCGACCTCGGCGACGAGCTCGTAGGGGGCCTGGAGTTCCTTGGCCGCGACGTAGAGCTCGTCCTCGGGCAGGGAGGTCAGGTGGCGGATCTCGTCGCGGATCTTACGCATGTGCGTGGTCGCGTTGGAGACGTCGCCGGTGCCGGCCTCACCCTTGGAGCGGATCATGGCCGCACCCTCGTTGATGCGGCGCAGCGCCTCACCGAGGTTGGTCGCACCGCAGACGAAGGGAACGGTGAAGTTCCACTTGTCGATGTGGTGGGTGTAGTCGGCGGGGGTCAGGACCTCGGACTCGTCGATGTAGTCGACGCCGAGGGACTGCAGGACCTGAGCCTCGACGAAGTGCCCGATGCGGGCCTTAGCCATGACGGGGATCGACACGGCTTCGATGATGCCTTCGATCAGGTCGGGGTCGGACATGCGAGCCACGCCTCCCTGGGCGCGGATGTCGGCGGGAACGCGCTCGAGGGCCATGACGGCCACGGCGCCCGCGTCCTCGGCGATCTTCGCCTGCTCGGGGGTGACGACGTCCATGATGACGCCGCCCTTGAGCATCTGGGCCATACCGCGCTTGACCTGCGGGGTGCCGACCTCGCGCTTAGCGGTCGAATCGCTCATGTTCACTCCTGCTCTTCCAGCTGGGCACGAACCTCGTCCGACAGGGACATGTTCGTGTAGATGTTCTGCACGTCATCGGAGTCCTCGAGGGCGTCGATGAGCTTGTTGACCTTGAGAGCACCCTCGAGATCGAGCTCAACCTCGGTGGAGGCGACGAACTGGACTTCGGCGGAGTCGTAGTCGATGCCAGCGTCCTGCAGAGCGGTACGCACGGCGACGACGTCCTTGGGGTCGGACTCGACGATGAAAAGCTCGCCGGCATCCTCGACCTCTTCGGCGCCCGCGTCCAGGACGGCCATCATGATGGATTCCTCGTCCACGCCGTCGGCGGCGGGCACCTCGACGATGCCGCGACGCGAGAACAGGTAGGCCACCGAACCCGGGTCGGCGAGCGAGCCGCCGTGGCGGGTGAAGCCCAGGCGCACGTCGGAGGCCGCGCGGTTGCGGTTGTCCGTCAGACACTCCACCAGGAAGGCGACGCCGTTGGGGCCGTAGCCCTCGTACATGATGGTCTCGTAGTTGGCACCGCCGGCCTCGGCACCGGAGCCACGCTTGACAGCGCGGTCGATGTTGTCGGCGGGGGCGGGGGTCTTCT
>CALBAF010000001.1 GCA_937926415.1 uncultured Actinomyces sp. | reverse complement strand
GATCCGTGCACGGGCTCGAACATGGAGGGGAACTCGCGCGAGGGGTTGAGGTTGCCGGACGCGCTCAGGCCAATGCCGCCGGTGACTGCCCCGGCCTCGTCGGTGAGGATGTCGCCGAAAAGGTTGTCCGTGACGATGACGTCGAAGCGGCCCGGGTCCGTGACCATGTAGATGGTCGCGGCGTCAATGTGGCAGTAGTCGACGCTCACGTCGGGGTATTCCTCCCCCACCTCGTCGACGATGCGGCGCCACATGTGTCCGGCGTTGACCAGGACGTTGTGCTTGTGGACGAGGGTCAGGTGCTTCTTACGCGAGGCGGCCGCTTCAAAGGCGTAGCGCACGACGCGCTCGACGCCGTAGGCGGTGTTGACGCTGACCTCGGTCGCGATCTCGTGCGGGGTGCCCACGCGCACGGCGCCACCGTTGCCGCAGTAGAGGCCCTCGGTTCCTTCACGCACGACGACGAAGTCGATGTCGCCGGGGTTGGCCAGGGGGCTGGGCACGCCCTCGTAGTACTTGGAGGGACGCAGGTTCACGTAGTGGTCGAGGGCGAAGCGCAGCTTGAGGAGCAGCCCGCGTTCGAGGACGCCGGAGGGCACGGAAGGGTCGCCGACCGCACCCAGGAGGATGACGTCGTGGTTCTTGATGGCCTCGAGGTCCTCGTCGGTCAGGGTGTCGCCGGTGGCGTGCCAGCGCTCGGCGCCCAGGTTGAAGTGGGTCGTGGAGTAGTCGATTCCCTTGTCCGCCAGGACGCGGTCCAGGACCTTCAGGCCCTCGGGGACGATTTCCTTGCCGATGCCGTCGCCGGGGATTACTGCGATGTTCAATGTCATGTCTCCATCTTCCCCTGCTCGCGCGCCCTCGTCCGCGCGGGTCCAACCCGTGGTCTCCTGAGGCGGTGACGTGCCCCATACGCTCATGAACGAGGCCGGGGCCGGGAGGGCACGAACGCTCCCCCCGACCCCGGCCGTCAGATCCGGTCTAATCAGATCCACGCACCCGAGGATGCGAAGTAGTACCAGCGGCCGTCGATCATCTGCCAGCCGGTGACCATGTGGCCGTCGCCGGCGAAGTAGTACCAGGTGACGCCGACGTGCTGCCAGCCGGTGAGCATGGCGCCCGAGGGAGCCAGGTAGTACCAGCTACCGGCGTGCTGCCAGCCGGTGAGCATCGCTCCGGAGGCGGAGAAGAGGTACCAGGTGCCGTCGACCTGCACCCAGCCGGTCGCCATCACGCCGGTCGCGGGATCCAGGTAGTACCAGGCTCCGTCCTTGACCCAGCCGCTCACGCGAGCGCCGTAGGCGTTGTAGTAGCTCCACTTGCCGTCCTGGAGGTCCCAGCCGGTAACCATCATGCCCGCTGCGTTGAAGCGGTAGGTGGCGTCACCAATCGTGATGGTCTGGTTGGTCGCGTAGCTGGAGTCTTCCAGCTGCCACTTCCAGCCCGAGCCGGTGTTCACCCAGTGCGCGGGGGTAACCGCGGGGGCAGGCTCAGGGGTGGGCTGCGGCTCGGGAGTCGGGTCCGGGGTGGGCTGCGGCTCCGGGGTCGGGTC